>CAKZOF010000490.1 GCA_937135995.1 uncultured Pyrinomonas sp. | reverse complement strand
GATGTCGGCGACCGGCGCGTAGAGCCAGTTGACGCCGATGGCGCGCATCTCTTCGGCGATGACGCGCCCTTGGCGATACGCCGCCTGCACGTCGCCCGTCGCCGCCACGCCCATGTTGGTCGTAAACGGCGTGCCGTTCTTCATCTGCATGCGCAGCCCGCGTTCGTAATCGGCAGCGATCAGCAGCGGGAGCTTGGAAAGACGCTGCATCTCGTTGGTCAATGCAGCGACCTCGTTTGGACTGCCGCCGCGGACGATGAAGCCGCCGACGCGGTTCTGCTCGATCTGCTTGCGCACCTCGGCGAACCGCTCGCTGGCGAAATTCATGAATTCGCTTGACGCGGCGACGACGATCATCTGACCGATCTTCTCGCGTAGAGAGAGGTTGCGCAACGTCGCTTCGATCCACTCGTTTTCACTGCGCGCGTCCTCTCGCGTCTGCGCCACCAGCGTCGCGACATCGAGCAAAAGGACGAGAACCAAGAATCCAACCAAGATCCTTCTGAACGTCATCGCCCTGCCGAAATCCTTTTGGACCATCGCCTCGCGCCGCCTTGCGCGAATCATCGCCCTTCCTCTTCTCATCATTACCCCTTCGGTTTACCCCAGATGTCTATCTTCTCCCCACCGCGCGCGTCGTCCGTCGGCGTGACGCGCACATGTTCCGGCGACGGGCAGCGCATGTCGGTCATGCGCGCGCGCGTCATCGGCAGACGCGCGGCGTTCGCCCCTTCACCGCGCAGCAAATAGACCTCCAACCACTCGGCGCCGGTCACCTGCGCCTCGGTCGGTTGCGCAGGCTTGCCTTCATTGTACCTTTGATCGATGGCGTTGACCCGTTTGAACTGGCGCGGAATGAGCGGTTGAAACCCGCGCGCGTCGAATTCGGTTTGAAAGACGCGCTTTGGTTGCGGACCAGCATCGGCGACGACCAAGCGCAACTTTCCCGGACCAGCGACCAGCACGGCCATCGCCACTACATCGCCGGGCCGCCAGTAGAACTCCCGTTGCGCTGGAGCCTCTGCCCAACGCTCGTTGCGCCAAAACGGATGCCAAGCGTCGCGCACGGCGCTCCGTTTGCCGTTCTCATCGACCGAAAAGGACCACGTAAGCCCGGCATCTATCTCCTGCTCGCCGGCGCGCCCGCCCATGTATACGGAGAAGTTATCGAGCGGTTGACCGTCCTTCGGATCGAGACGCGAAGGATCGGTTTGCGGATGGCCCAGTCTGATGATACCGATGATGCCGGTCCAGCGATCGAAACTCGAAACCGCTTTGCGGTAGTAAGCGCCGGGGAAACAAGGGAGTTCCTGCGCGGGCGGCACTTCCGCTGCACCTTCAACCGGACCGGAGATCCTCACTGCATCGCCGACCTTCAAGTGCGCGATGACCCAGCGTCGCGCAGCCCCGTGCGCGCTCAAAACGAAGCCATCTTTGCCGACGGCGATCGGGCCCGGATCGCTCTTACCTTCCAGATAGACAGCCTTGGCGCGATCGCGGATTTCGACCACTTTGCCGCCGACGACGTAAACATCGACGCCCGAAGCGTTGGGTGGATCCTTGCGATACTTTTCGGGCGAGTAGATGACAAGTTGATCGTCGCGTCGTACGGCGTCTTTGCCGCCGACGGCGTAGCTTGCGCCATCAGGCGCGAAGACCATCTCCAATTTCCTCTGCCCGCGCGCGGCTGAAGCGAGCAGCAGGAGGACCAGTAGAAGGATGAACGTGCGCATCGCGATCTCTCCTTTTTGGACGTCGATCCGCTTCCCAAAGCTCTAAAGAAACATCCACGCACCGAGGATGAGCCCGCACAAACAAACAACTATCATCGTTGCGAGCGAAGCGCGCGTGATCTCTTCGACACGCACTCCGGCATAGTTCGCCACCCACACGTTCTGCGTGTTGGTCGGATCGCACACGTTCTGCACCTGCACGACCGACATGATCGCCGCAAGAAGCGCAAGCGGCGGCAAAGCTCCGGTCGCGAACATGATCGAATAGACGCCGATGCCGACGCCGAACGGATTCAATGGCCCGCGGTAGAGCGCCAGCGGTGAAAGCAGCCCGAAGAAGAGCACGTAAGCCGCGGGCGAACGTAAGGGAATGGCCGCAACGAGCGGCGCGAGCGCTTCTTTCACCGCAGGCAGAGTGAGCGCGTTCAAAAGCATGCCGATGCCGATCATCAAGATGGCTGCCGGTGCGCCATCTTCGACGCCGCGCACGGCGGAAGCCGAGAGCGTGCGCACGGCGGCACGCGGCTCGGTCAACAATACGCCGAAGAGCGCGCCAGCGAGAAAGGCCGGAAGCTCGCGCCAGCGCAATACCGAAACTCAGCAGCACCT
>CAKZOF010000489.1 GCA_937135995.1 uncultured Pyrinomonas sp. | reverse complement strand
GCGCAACAAACGGGCGAAAGGTCGCGGCCCGCGGCTGCTCGGGCTTTGCGCCAATGATGTCCGGATACTCGGTCTGCGTAATCCCAACGGTTTCGCTCGACATATCGCGCGCTCCAAAAAACCTCGCTCGAAGAAGATATGACGGGAGAGCGAGCCTACTTTACACGTCCCGGCACATCCGCTGCAAGCATATTTTGTCTCCAACGACGCACCTTGAGCCGGACGATTCGGGCTTTTCGTTCCACACTCGCGCGTGCACCTGAGCGGAGCAAGTGGACATGCACGCTCACCGAAAATGCTTCTGCGAGCGGGCTGCATTCAAGACGTCCTTATCTCATACGGATAGACGCACCGCAAACGCCGTGACGCTAAAACGCAGAACGTAACTTCTGCCTTTACATAGGTGAACGCCGCACGTCAATGGCAACGTGGTCCGCTGCTGAACGGCCTGTCCTTGCACGGATGATCTCCGCGGGAGAAATCGAAAAAGATGATCGGCGCTTCCCTTTCATCCCCGCAGGGACAAACGCTGACTTGATTCACCGCTGGTTGATGGACGGAAAAAATTTTAAACCATGTTTCAGGGTCGAACGTCTTTAATTTTCGACAGAAGAACTTTTTGAACGGCGTGACCGGCATCCAAAGCGGACGCGCAAGGTGGAGTTGCGTTCTGGTCTGCCGTTTGTTGCGACTCGTCGCTTCCGCCCCGAAGCGAATCATCGGTGCTGGTTTGAGGCGGTATGCGTTGCTTTTCGTTGCGCGACCGACAGAGATCGAGGCGGTCGCTTTGGTTCCGCGTTCTTTTCGTTTCGGCGCTTGCTTTCGTCGTTGCATATGGTGCAGCCTTCGCTTGGCTTGCGACCCAAACGACACGTTCTCTCGTTCCTTTCAGCGACTACTGCATTGAACTGCCGGAAGGCGAGACGGTGGTCACCGTCTCGGACCCGCGGCAAAGTGCGCAACCTTTGGCTCAACTCGTGATCCATCGTCGAGGAGCACAGATCACGGGCGCGCCGCGCCGCGTTGTGCGCCTACCGCCGCGCGTCGCCCTTGCAGCCGACGACGCCGCTTTCTTTCGCGAAGAACTGCGCGGCCTCTTCCACGCGCAAGCGCCGACGTGGGACAAGGCCAATGCTATTCGCGCTTGGCTCGCGCGCCGCACCGTGCGCATCGCTGTGCCCGGTTTGCAGACGCGCCGCGCACGCGAGGCTTACCTTCAGATGATCGCCGGGGCGCCGGTGCTCTGTGCCAATCTCGCCGACATCTACGTCGCGGCGTGCGAAGCGGTTGGTTTGACGGCACGCACGGTTGGGATGAGTCTGCTCGTGCGCAACGGCAATTTCGGCCGCGACACGCACGTCGGGGCCGAAGTGTGGATTCCGGAACTAGGCGGTTGGATCTATCAGGATCCGACGTTCGATTGCTACTGGGAGATAGACCACAAACCGGCAAGCGCGTTAGAGATCCATGAAGCGCTGCTGGCGGGCCGCGCCATCGTGCCGGGTCCGCGTGGTCGCGGCATGAACGAGGTGATGCGCCGCACGGCGATCGATCCGCGCCTCTATTTTCGCCATCTCTACTACGAATACAGGATCGGCGGCGCAGCTCTCTACTTCGCCGATCCGCGTCTGGAACCGGTGCGCATCGCGGACGCCAACTGGGTGCAGACCGATGATCCAGAGGCACTGCGGCGACTCGACACCGATGGGAACACCGTGGTGGACCAGCGCGGCGAAATCGCGCCCGGCATCTTCGCTCAAGTCATTCGCGGGCAGCTTTTCATCCGCGACCGGCGCGCCGGGGCACGCGGTATTCGCGTCCGTTCGTCTCGCGGTCCAGTGCGCGCCTGCGCCTACGAGCACCGCCGCGCCGAAGAACTCGGCGTCTTTGCCGGCCGCAATCACGCGCGCAACGGATTGTTTCATCGGCTGGGCGAGAACGGCGCGTTGGCCGAAGACTGGTCCATCTCTGGACCGGTCGAGGGCATGGCGGCGCTCGGCGGTCAAGGGTTCGCCGGCCGCGCCGGAGCGAGACTGTGGCAACGCATTCGAGTCGAACCGAACCGGAGCTACTTGCTCTACGCCAAAGTCAACGTCCCGGCCAATCGTGCGCAGTGGGTTTTCGGCGACGCCAGCGTCCCGCGATCTTTCACGCACGGCGAATGCGAACCGGAACGCATCAGCGAGATCATCTCCGACGTGGTCACGAGCGAAACCGGGGAACTCGAAATCGCTTTCGAACTTCCGGAAGGAGGGGCCATGCGCGTGCTCGAAGTGATCGTCGTCGAACTCCCGCCGTCGGGCGTTGGGGAAACCCCTGAACGACAGGCGGAACAAGCCGAAGCCGCGACCAGCGTTCGGTCTAGCGCCGTGGAGAAGATCGCCGATTCAACGAAACGGACCTTCTCCGCGCGATGAACCGGCGGTTGAGACGGCTCGATGAAAGGAAGAGATGCCTACGAGCCGAAGCCAACGGCGAAACAAGAAAACGATCCGGTTAGAAAGCGCGCAGTGAAAGGCGCTGCTTCCAACTCCATCAAAGACCGCTAGAAGTGCTTCTTTGAAGGCGCGCAAGCGAACCGTTCCTCAAAGCACGGATAAACATCCCACTTGCCCACGACGTCACCCGAACGGCACAGTCTCCGTTTCGCGTTTGGGGATCTCACCCGAAGCACCGAGGCGGCACTCTCTGAGAGGGATTGTCTTTTGCATCAGTGCGAAGAGCAAGATCCCACGATGCTCAGACCAGCGCCGAAATTGTGCATTGGCTCAGCGAACGAGACGCTTCGCCCACGCGCGCTTCAACCTGCGCGTTCCGGTTCGATTTCGGACGCGCTCCCTACATCTTCCGCCTCCGCCGGAGCAGGCTGCTCGACGGAGTGCCGCAGGTTGATCGCGTTGACTTCGAACCCCGCTTCAGCGAAACGTTGGCGGATGCTGCGCGCGATCTCTTTCTCGATGTTGACGGCGTTGATTCGTTGAGGGTCGCGCCAGAAATGAGCTTGGAGCCGCACGGCGCGCGCGTCGGCGTCGGTTTGGACGTGCGGCTCGACGCGCCCGGCCAGAACCGGCGTCTGCGCGAGCGTTTGCATGAGCAGGCTACGCGCCGTCTCGACGTTGGTCGCCGGCGCCAGTTCGACCTCGACCGCTTCGCGCACGAGCCGCGCGCTCCGGTTATTGACGACGACTTCGGTGATCAATTTCGTGTTCGGGATGATGATCAGCCGCCCGTCGTAGCCGCGCAGCACCGTATCGCGCATGCGTATGGTTTCGATCGTCCCCTCGTAGGTCCCCATCGTAATCTGATCGCCGATTTGGAACGGACGGTAGACGAGCAGCATGATGCCGGCCATCAAGTTCGACAAGACGTCTTTAAGCGCGAATCCTAACGCGAAACCGGTCAACCCCAAGCCGGTGATGAGCGCGGTGACGTCGATGCCCATCTTGGGGAGGGCCGTGAAGAGACCGAGCGCGAGAATGCCGTAGTAACAGACGCGCGACAACAGAAGCACAACGTTGACGTCCGCGTGCACGCGCGGCACCAAAGATTGGATGAGGTTACGCACCACGCGCGCGACGAAGAAGAAGACGAGCAGGATGAGCAATCCCGTGAGCAGGCCGGGTATGGAAGCGAGCAATCGCTCGCGCATCTCGATGAGCACGCGCTCCAACCAGTTTGGCAAAAGGATGACCTGCTGCCACATGAAGGGAAGACCATCGCGCTAGGCGCGCGTTGCTGCTTCGCCGCGGCGAAGATCAATCGCCATCTTGCCAGCGGAAGCGCTCGCCATCGGGACCGACCCACGGATTACCGCGCATGTGATAGCCGCCTTCTTCCCAGAAGCCCGGCCGATCCTCTTCGAGAAAGGTCACGCGCTTGACCCACTTAGCCGACTTCCAAGCGTAGAGTTGTGGGACGATGAGTCGCACCGGCCCACCGTGTTCGGGCGGGATTGGGCGTCCGTCGTGCGCCCATGCGAACAACGAATCCTCCGCCAAGAAGTAGTCGAGTGGGAGATTGGTGGTCCAGCCGTGATCGTATCCTTCGACGAGCGCAAAGCGCGCTTCCGGTTTGATCCCGACGCGCCGGGCGATTTCGCGCGTCGCCACGCCCGTCCAGATGTTCCCGAGTCTGGACCAACGCGTGACGCAGTGAAAATCGGCGTAGACGCGCACCGACGGCAAGCTCATGAACTCCGCGAGCGTCCACTGTAGCGGGCGTTCCACCAATCCGTTCACTTCCAAACGCCAACTAGACGGCTCGACGCGCGGCGTCCCGTGCGCGTCGAGCACGGGCCACTTGCGCGTGCGCGTCTGTCCGGGCGGCAAACGGCGCTCGCGCCGCGTGTCCGGACTGATGATCAAGTCAGGATCGTTGAGATCTTCGGGGCGAGGCGGTTCTTCTCGCTGGTAGTACGGATCCTCGAAAAATCTTTCCAGAAAGCTCATCTTCTTCCACACCTGTTCTAACGTCACGCCCGCGATCGCTGCACAGGGAGACTCACGCTCGAGGCGGTTCGCGCCCGCACGCCATCCGGTCAGCGCTCTCGCCGTCCGGCGCGTTCGGCGGCAGCGAGCAGGTCCGCTGGCAACCACTTGCTCAACCCTTGTTCGAGCGCGCCGCGGATGCCCTTAGTCCGGTCGTGCCACCAGTCGGCGTTGCCGAGCGGCCCGCGCTCGCGTTCGTAGCGCTCGGTCTGTTCGAGGCTCAGCAGGACGCCGTCGATGATCTCGCCCCAATCCTGACGCTGTATGCCGCGCAATGCGATCGGCAGCCCGGCGGACCAGTCCTCTTCGGGCGCGCGCGCATCCTGCTCTGGAATGGCGAGCTTGTCGGGCGGCGGGAAGGGCGCCCCGCGATACTCGTCGAGCAAGCGCGCCTTCAAATCCTTGTACGACAGTTGCGGGTTTTCGCGGCGCAAAGCTTGGGCGCGCCGGAAGATGTCGGCGATGGTCGGCTGATTGGTGCTCATGGCTCTCCTTGCAAAAGATTAAGTTACACGTTCGCCGCGCGAAGCTCAACCCAACGGCGGCAACGAGGCGTCGATCATAAGAGCCTCTTGCGCTCGTGCGCAGAGTTCGGGCATCATAACCGGCGCGAAAGGAACGCCGCGGAAATCGTGACGGACCAGACCATCTTTGCGGATCGAGAAGCTCAACCGCTTTGCGACGCTCGAACGCAAACCTGTCCGGCTTGCGGACGGCCAAACGCCGGACCGGAAGTCGAGGTGGCTTCCCTGCCAGAATCCCTACAACGACTGATCGCCGCCAATCTCGGCACGCTCGTTCCTCGCCTTTGCTTCCGCTGCGCCGAACTGTTCGAGCGCGCTGAACGACAGCTTCGCGCACACGTCGTTGTCGAAGAGCAGCAAGGTCTCATCTTGCCAACATATCTACGACTCGACGCCGATGAGCGCTTCGCCGGGCGCGGCGTGGTGATCGCTTTTCTCGATTCAGGCTTCTACGCGCATCCCGACCTCACCACACCGCGCAACCGCATCATCGCCTATCACAGCATCATCCCGCACGACGCATCGTCGCTCGAGACGACCGATGTCGCCAGCTGGCACGGCATGATGACGTCGGTTGTCGCGTGCGGTAACGGCGCTCTGTCAAATGGACTCTATCGCGGACTGGCGCCAGAAGCGGAACTCGTCCTCGTTAAGATCAGCGAAGCCGGACGCATTCCGGAGCGCAACATCCGGCGCGGATTGGAGTGGGTGATCGCCAATCGCGAGCGTTACGGCATTCGCGTCGTGAACATCTCAGCGGGCGGAGACCGCGAAGCCTCTTACCTGCACAACGCGCTTGCAAAGACGGTGGAACGTGCCGTGCGCGCCGGACTCGTCGTCGTCTGCGCCGTCGGCAACGCTGGCCTGCAACCGAACCATCCGGTCTATCCGCCAGCGAGCGCTCCTTCATGCATCGCCGTCGGCGGACTCGACGATCAGAACTCGACCGATCGCGCGCGGCGCGGCATGTACCGTTCATCCTACGGACCGACGATCGATGGATTGCAAAAGCCGGAAGTGATCGCGCCCGGCATCTGGGTCGCAGCGCCGATCCTGCCGCACACGCCGACGGCGGCCGAAGCGGAGCTTTACGCGACGCTCGATCAGGCGCCGGATGACGAACTGCGGGCGATCATCGAACGAAACGCCGAAGTGGACAGAGAACTCTTTGAAGCGCGCACGCTGCCCGCCTATCTGCTCCGTCAATTGATCACGATCAAGCTGCGCGAAGGGAACGTCATCAACGAGCACTATAAGTACGTGGACGGCACTTCGTTTGCCGCGCCGATCGTCTCGTCGCTCGTCGCCTGTCTGCTCGAGGCCAATCCGGCGCTGACGCCGCAGCAGGTCAAAAGGATCTTGATCGATACGGCCGAACGCGTGCCGACCGTGGAAGTCGATCGTCAAGGCTGGGGCGTCATCGTGCCACGGCGCGCCGTGGAGATGGCGCTCGCGCTGCGCTGAGCGCTGCCAGCCGAAATCTCGAGAAAGAGTGCGCTGGACAGCTCAGACCGAACTGTGAGACAATCGCCTGCGCTAACCGGTAAACACACCTTTTGATGTGAAAATCGTCATCGACAGAGAGCGAGAAGATGCAAGAACAGGAGACGCCTTCTGCGCCGACGAGCGCACAGGAGAACGAAACACAAGCTGAAACGGAAGAGATAACCTATCACGCGGTCGAAAAGGATGGGCAAGTGACGGCCATCTGGGAGATGAAGGGGCGCAAGCACCTGCGCACCATCGATCCGCGCTCGCGTCTGGGGCGCGAAATATTGCGCCATTACACGCCCGACACGACCGAAGAGGCCGAAGCCGCTTCATCTTGCTGAAGCCTCGTCCATCGATCAAACGATTCGGTTGCGTTGCTCGCCGCGCGCGAAACTCTCGATGTTCTCCACGATCTGCTCGGCAAGCTCGCGCATTGCGCTGCGACTGGCCCATGAGTTGTGCGGTGTGACGATCAGGTTCGGCACGTCCGGCGCGAGCAGCGGGTGCGACGGGCGCGGCGGTTCCTCGCTCAGCACATCGATGCCGGCGCCCGCCAATCGTCCGGCGCGCAGCGCCTCGACCAGCGCTTCTTCATCGACCACGCCGCCGCGCGCGCAGTTGATCAAGATCGCGTGTGGCTGCATCGCTGCGATCTCGGCGCGACCGATGAGCGCGCGCGTTTGCTCGACGAGCGGCACGTGCAACGTCACGATGTCGCTCGCTCGCAGGACTTCGCCGAAAGGCGTTCGCCCATCGCGCACCACTTGCGCTCCTCTTCGCTCGGCGCGAAGGACGTTCATGCCGAAAGCCGACGCCAATCGTTCGACTTCGCGCCCGATGGCCCCGTACCCGATGATGCCGAGCGTTGCGCCACGCAACTCCTCGATGGGATGATCGAGCAGACAAAAATGGGGGGCGCGCGACCACAGACTGCGCCGCACGTCTTCGCGGTAGTGTAAAAGGTTGCGCCGCAGCGCCAGCATGAGCATCAACGCGTGCTCGGCCACGGCGTGCCGCGCGTAACCGCGCGCGTTGCAGACGCCGACGCCGCGCCGCCGACAAGCGTTGAGATCGACGTTGTCCACGCCGGTCGCCGCGACGACGATCAGCTTCAGGGTCGGAATCGCCGCCAGCGTCTCTTCGCGGATCGGAACCTTGTTGGTGATCGCCACGGTCGCCCCGCGCAACCGTTCGACGACCTCATCTGGCGAGGTCGCTGCGTACTCGATCCACTCGTGCTGAATGCGCGGCGCGCGGATCTCAACCTTGAGCGTGCCGCGATCGAGAAAAACGATCCTTTCCATGGTTTGACCTCGACGCGTCGTTGCTTGTTGAATAGATTCGAACGAGCAACGCCGCCAACGAGCGGCGGCGGAAGTTTGAAGCGAACTTCATCCCGCAGTCAAATAAGGAGGAAGGTTATGGGAGGCGAGATGGTCCAGTTTCAAAGCAACGGCAAACAAACGGAAGGCTACTTAGCCGTTCCGGCTTCGGGCAAAGGGCCGGGCGTCATCGTCATTCAAGAGTGGTGGGGGCTTGTGCCGCACATCAAGCGCGTGGCCGATCGTTTCGCCGAAGAGGGCTTCGTCGCGCTCGCGCCCGATCTTTATCATGGCAAGACGACGAAATCGCCCGACGAAGCGGGCAAACTGATGATGGCGATGAACATCGCCGAAACGGAGAAGGACTTGCGCGGCGCGATCTCGTACTTGCTCAATCATCCGGCGGTGACGAGCAGCAAGGTCGGCACCGTCGGCTTCTGCATGGGCGGCGCGCTCTCGCTCTACGCCGCGACGAAGAACCCGCAAGTGGGCGCGTGCGTCGTCTTCTACGGCGGCCATCCGAACGTCAAACCGGAACTCGAAAAGCTCGAGGCGCCGGTGCTCGGGCTATATGCCGAGCGCGATACGTTCGTCACGCCGGAAGCGGCGCGCGAGCTCGAACGGCGCTTGAAAGAACTCGGCAAACAGGTCGAAATCCATATCTACAAAGACGCCGATCACGCCTTCTTCAACGACGATCGCCCCGAGGTCTACAACCGCGAAGCGGCGGAAGATGCGTGGCGGCGCACCGTTGAGTTCTTCCGTCGGCATCTGCAACAAAAAGCTTGAGATCACTTCGAGCGACCAGTCATCTCCTAATTTTGGTAAGCGAGCAACTTCCAAACGGGATGCTGGTCGCATCTGTTTTTCGCCTCCGTGCCGTTGTCGGGTTGCTTTTGCGCGCGCTTCTCCGACAAAATCTTGTGTCGGAGCGCAGGCTCCGAAAGGCAGTGTGATGTTCGTCGAAAGCAAGATCAAAACCAAGCTGCTTCGCCAAATGGGCGAAGCCATCGAAGACTTCAACATGATCGAGTCGGGCGACCGCGTGATGGTCTGCCTGTCGGGCGGCAAAGACAGCTACACCATGCTCGATCTGCTGCTCGACGTGCAGAAGCGCGCGCCCGTCAAGTTCGACATCCTCGCCGTCAATCTCGATCAGGGGCAGCCCGGTTTTCCCAAGCACGTGCTTCCCGAGTATTTGAGCGCGCGCGGCGTGCCCTTTCGCATCGTCGAGCGCGACACCTACTCGATCGTCAAGCGGCTCGTGCCCGAAGGCAAAACTTATTGTTCGGTCTGCTCGCGCCTGCGGCGCGGCATCCTCTATCAAACAGCGGTGGAAGAGGGTTGTTCGAAGATCGCGCTGGGCCACCATGCCGACGACATCATCACGACCTTCTTGCTCAACCTCTTCTTCATCGGACAACTCAAAGCGATGCCGCCCGTGCTGCGCTCCGATGACGGCAGAAACACGATCATCCGCCCGCTCGCTTACTGCCGCGAACGCGACATCGCCGAATTCGCCGCCGAGAAGAACTTCCCGATCATCCCGTGCGACCTGTGCGGCTCGCAGCAGAATTTGAAGCGCGCGCGCATCAAGCGCTTGATCGCCGATCTCGAACGCGAGATACCGCACATCCGCAGTTCGATGCTGACCGCGCTCGGCAACGTCACGCCGTCACATCTTCTCGATGCCAAACTTTACGACTTCAAACGGTTCGCTCCCGTCACCGGAGACATCGAAGCCGAACTTGACGCGGCGCTCGGTCTCGATGAAGAAGCCACTACTGAACTGGCCCAACTAAGCAGATAAGGCCGCGGCGGCACTAAGAGCACGTTCACCCTGAAGTTTTCCGTCCGGAAGCGCTCGCGGAGCGGGACGCGCCTGTCACTTCGCACGCTCGCTCGGCGTGCTCGCAAGGAGCAGAGATCGTTTTTCACCCCATCGTGCGGCGATAGCGGTGCGTGATGGGACGGCGCCGCCCGATGCCGATCGCGTTGCGCGAGATGATCAGCGTCGGCGGAAGTTGTCGCCGCTTGAACTCGTTGGCTGGCGACTCCACGCGATTGAGCACGTCGTAAACCAACCGTGCGTCGTTGCCTGCGGCGATAATCTCTTCGGGCGTCGCGCGCTGCTCGAAGTAGAGCTTCAGGATGGGATCGAGCTTGTCGTATGGCGGCAAGCTTTGATCGTCGAACTGGTCCGGCGCAAGCTCCGCTGACGGGCGCTTTTCGATGATCGCGCGCGGGATCAATTCGCGTTCGCGGTTGATGTAGTGCGCAAGCGCATAAACTTCCGTCTTCAACACATCGCCGAGCACGGCCAAACCGCCGTTGGTGTCTCCGTAGAGCGTGCAGTAACCGAGCGCTAGTTCCGACTTGTTGCCCGTCGAAAGGAGCAATCTTCCCTCGGCGTTCGAAATGGTCATCAGGATGCAGCCGCGAAGGCGCGATTGAAGGTTTTCTGCGGCGAGCGATTCGCCGCCGCGCGTCGGGCGTTTCAAATTCAATTCGCGCACCAACACTTCGAAGGCTTCGCTGATCGGATGAACGCGCGTCTCCATCCCCAATCGGCGGCCCAACTCGCGCGCGTCTTCGACGCTGCCACGCGAAGAGAAGGGCGACGGCATCATCACGCCGAGGACGTTCTCCGGACCGACGGCTTCACACGCGAGCGCGGCGACCACCGCCGAATCTATTCCGCCCGAAATGCCGATGACGACTCGCTCGAAGCGGTTCTTGCGCGCGTAATCGCGTATGCCGAGCACGAGCGCTTGATGAACTGTCTCGATGTCGTCGCCCGTCAAGCAACGCTCGTGTCGCACGCCGGAATCGAGATCGACCGTACCGATGAACTCTTCGAACGGCGGAGCTTGCAAGATAGTTTCGCCCTGCTGGTCCACAACGAGGCTCGCGCCATCGAAGATGATGCCGTCGTTGCCGCCGACGAGATTGACGAAGACGACCGGCAGGTGCACCAAGCGCGCGCGATGCGTGACCATCGCGCAACGTATGCCCATCTTCCCTTTGTTGAACGGCGACGCGTTGATCGCAACGAGCAACCGCGCTCCCATGCGGATGAGTTCATCGGTCGGGTCTTCGTCGTAGAGGCGCTCGCGCCAGAAGGTCTTGTCGTTCCAGAAATCCTCGCAGATGGCGATGCCGACCGGAGTGCCATCGATTTCGAAGAGCCGTCGTTCGCGTGCCGGCTCGAAATATCGCGGATCGTCGAAGACGTCGTACTCGGGAAGAAGCGTTTTGTCGGCGAAACCCAATAGCTCGCGGTTGCGGATCACAGCAGCCGAGTTGAAGAGCTTGCGCCCGTTGCTTTCGCCGGTCGGGCGTACCGTGCCGACGATGGCCGTGATGCCTTCGGTGACCGGAATGATCCGCTCGAGCGGGCGCAGCGCCGAACGCGCGATGTCTGGATCGAGGAACCAGTCGAGCGATGTATAGCCTTGCACGCAGACTTCGGGGAAGACGACGAGATCCGACTTTTCGCGCTTGGCCTGTTCGATGGCGCGGATGATCCGCTCGGTGTTGCCTTCGTAATCGCCGTTTGTCGTGTTTATCTGGGCGATGGTGACGCGCATCTTCGGAACCGCTCCTCTTTCTTGCAGCATAGCACGAAGGGCGCGCGGCCATCCAAAAAGCGCAGCGCGAGAAAGAATCGAACAGAATAGTCCCTTGGCAGCAACGAGGGAATGCCGCGATAGATGGTCTCACGCTCGCAGTTCCATCACGAGCGCATTTTCATCGAGCGGAAGGTTCGCCATATCCGCCGCCGCCCGGTGTTTCGATGCGCACGCGATCGCCCGCTTCAAGTTGCCATGTGCCTTTGGCGGCGATCGGCTCTTCGCGGCCATCGCGCCGCACGATCACATCGCGCCCGGTCGCGCCATCTTCGCCGCCGCGAAGACCGTAAGGAGCTAGACGGCGACGTTCGGCCAGTAAACTTACGCGCGCCGGCGCGAGCAGTTCGATCTCGCGCACGACGCCATCGCCGCCGCGCTGTCGCCCGCGTCCGCCCGAACCACGCCGCACGCCGTAGCGGCGCACGCGCAGCGGATAAGCGTACTCCAAAGCTTCGGCGGGCGTGTTCAAGCTGTTGGTCATGTGCGTGTGCACGGCATCGAGGCCGTCGAGCGTCGGGCGCGCGCCCATGCCGCCGGCGATCGTCTCGTAGTAGCTGAACTCCGCGCCGGTTCGCGGGTCCATGCCGCCGATCGTCAAGTTGTTCATCGTCCCTTGACTCGCCGCCGGGATCTTTTCCGGAAGAGCCTGCGCGAGCGCTTTGAACAACACATCGACGATGCGCTGCGACGTTTCGACGTTGCCGCCGGCGACTGCTGCTGGTGGACCGGCGTTGACCACCGTTCCGCGCGGCGCGATGACGCGAATCGGCTCCATCAATCCGGCGCTCATCGGCACGTCCCGCTCTTCGATCAAGCAACGGAAGACGTAAGCGACGGCGGAAACCGTGATCGCTTCGACCGCATTCACCGGACCACGAACCTGCGGCGCGCTCCCCGTGAAATCAACAGTAGCCTCTTCGCCGCGAATCTCGATGCGCACGCGAATCGGAATCGGATCATCACTCAATCCATCACCATCCAAAAGATCTTCTGCACAGTAAACGCCATCGGGGATGGCGGCGATCGTTGCGCGCATCAGCCGCGCGCCGTAAGCGATCAGGTGTTCGGCGTAATCGAGCGCTTCGCGCGCGCCGTTTCTTTCAATGATTTCGCGCAAGCGCACAGCTCCGGTGCGAAGTGATCCGATCTGCGCTTCGAGATCGGCGCGCCGTTCATCCGCCGCGCGCACGTTGGCGAAGATCAACTTCAACAGATCTTCGTTGAGCCATCCGCCGCTTACGATCTTCAGCGGCGGGATGCGCACGCCTTCGCCGTAGATGTCCGCCGCCACACCCATCGACCCCGGCGACGCGCCCCCGACATCGGCATGATGCGCGCGATTGGCGACGTAAAAGAGCGTTCGATGGCTCTTCGCTCGAGCGCGGCGACCATTTTCGCTTGCACCGACCACAGGCATGACGAGCGTAATGTCGGGCAGATGCGTCCCGCCGGCGAACGGATCGTTGAGCGCGACCACGTCGCCCCGCTCGATTGCGCTCTCTCTGAGCGCGGCGGCAACGGCCATCGGCATCGAACCGAGATGGACCGGCATGTGATCACCCTGCGCGATGACGCGCCCGCGCGCGTCAAATATGGCGCACGAGTAGTCGCGCCGTTCTTTGATGTTTGGCGAATAAGCGGCGCGCCGCAACGCCGCGCCCATCTCTTCGGCGACCGACGTGTAGAGCGCGCGATAGATTTCAAGCGTCACTGGATCGAAATTCTTCATTTGTCCTTCGCCGTTTTCCGTGAGCGCTGATCGTTTGCGCTCGAATCGACTTTGCGCTCCCGCAGGGCTCACCGCGCGCGGATTGCTTCCTGTGAGCACGGATCGTTTGCGCTCGAATCGAGCCTCAGTGAAGCGAACCGCTTCGAGTGGTCATGCCTTCGCGCT
Source organism: uncultured Pyrinomonas sp. (assembly GCA_937135995.1). Classification (GTDB taxonomy): domain Bacteria; phylum Acidobacteriota; class Blastocatellia; order Pyrinomonadales; family Pyrinomonadaceae; genus Pyrinomonas. Next base: position 9,351 of record CAKZOF010000489.1, on the reverse strand, counting down.
GCTTCGAGCCTTTCTCCGAAATCGAGGCTCGCTTTTGGACTCTCGGACGCGATCAGGGCTCGATGACGAGGTTGCCAAACCGGTCCACGCACGCGCGCGCGCCCGCGGGGATGAGCGTCGTCGAAGAGTATTCCGTGACAATGCATGGCGCGACAAGGCGGGTGCCCGGCAAGAGATCTTCCCGACGATAAAGGTTACAGGGGCGCGCCCCATCGTCGAAGATCACGTTGACGCGCTGCGCGCCGGCGCGACGTGCCCGCATCCTTTTCGCCCTTTGTTCTGCGATCTTTTCGACTATTCCAACGGAACGCACGCGCACGCTTACGATCTCGACAGGACTTCCGCGTCGCGCGTAACCATAGCGCATCTCGTGCGCGCGATGGAAAGTCTCCACCGGGTTCGTCTTCGGACGCCAACGAAGTTCGAGTTCGAAAGACTGTCCGCGGTACCGCGCGGCCAAGAAGCGTGTGTGCTTTTGTCGCGCGAAGCCTTCGCGTTCCAGCGCGCGCGCGTTCTGTTCTTCGAGTTCACGGAAGAGCGCTTCGATGTCTGCGAAGCGCTCTTCGCAGAGCATGACGGTACGTGTCTGCTCGCGCACGACATCGGCGACGAGCACGCCAAAGGCCGAAAGCGCGCCGGGATCGCGCGGCACGATGACACGCGGGATGCGCAAAGCGCGCGCGAGCGCGACCGCATGAAGGCCGCCCGCGCCGCCGAAAGTGACGAGCGTAAAGCGGCGCGGATCGTAGCCGCGTTCCACGGAGACGGCGCGAATGGCGCGTTCCATATTCGCATTGACGATGCGCAGGATGCCGAGCGCGGCTTCTTCCACGCTCACTTTACGGCCCGCCGCCGCGCTCAGCTCACGCGCCAAGGCTTCGATGGCAGAGCGCGCGCGTCCGACATCGAGCGGGAAAGCTCCGCCGAGCAGCGCGCCATCGCCGAAACGGCCCAGAACCAAATTCGCATCGGTCACCGTCGGCAGATCCGACTTTCCGTAGCAAGCCGGGCCGGGATCGGCTCCGGCTGATTCTGGACCGACGCGCAAAGAGCCGCCGCGATCCATGCGTGCGACCGATCCGCCGCCCGCTCCCACGGTGTGAATCTCGAAACAGGGAACGGCGACGGGGATGCCGGAGACGACCATCTCGCGCGTGGTGTGCACTTCGCCATCGGCGCAAAGCGCCACGTCGGTGGAAGTTCCGCCCATGTCGAAGGTGATGATGTCGCGCGCGCCGGCCCGACGCGCAACATGAAGCGCACCGACTACGCCGCCCGCTGGACCAGAGAGCACCGTGCGCACTGGTTCGGTTGCTGCCGTCTCAGCGCCGATGCTTCCGCCCGAAGATTGCATGATGCGCAAGCGCGGCACGTCGCGCCCGAGCCGTTCGATGTAAAGGCTCATCAAAGGCTGAAGATAGGCATTAGCCACCGTCGTCGAAGCGCGTTCGTACTCGCGGTACTCGGGCAAGATCCGGTGCGAGACGGAGAGCGGCACGCCGAGTTCAGACAAAGCTGCGGCGAGCTTTCGCTCGTGTTCGGGATTGGCGAAAGAGAAGAGCAAGCAGATGGCAATGGCCTCGACGTTTGCGCCACGTAGGTGGTGGACCAGTTCGCGAACCTGCTCGGCGTCGAGCGGTTCGACGATCGCGCCGTCCGTCGCCGTGCGTTCGCGCACGCCGAAACTCAATCCATCCGCGACGAGCGGTTGCGGGCGCACGACGTTGAGATCGTAAAGGCGCGGACGCGCCTGCCGTCCGATGACGAGCATGTCCTCGAACCCGTGCGTGGTGACGAACGCGACGCGCGCGCCGCGCCTTTCAAGAAGCGCATTGGTGCCGACGGTCGTTCCGTGCACGACCTCGATCTCGTCGGGCGCAAGCTGCAACTCACTGCAGATGCGGCGCACGCCTTCGAGCACGGCGCACGATGGATCGTGCGGCGTCGAAGGGAGTTTGAAGACGCGAATTTCGTTCCCGACGCTGTAGATGAAGTCCGTGAAAGTTCCACCTGCATCGACGCCCACGCGAACGATGCCACGTTTTTGCCTTTTCGGCTGGCGAGCGGGGAGCTTCGGCATGCGGTTCAACTTTCGATCTTTTCGATCAAAAGCTAGACTCATGAGCCGTTCACGCTGGTCCAGCAGCCGCGTTCGTGCGCGCGGCGCGCCGCATCGAGCACGAGCTGTACGCGATGCCCATCGGCGAAGGTTGCCGCCCCTTCGACCGAACGGCGGCCTTCGCGCAACGCTTTGACGATCTCGCGCGCAAACGCGGTAAAACCGCGCGACCAGCCGTTGTCTGGCAAGCCGGGCGCGAGATCGGTTGGCTCGACCGGCACCATCTCCCACCGATCCCCACTGGGTTCCGCGCGCCAAAGCTCGCCGCGCTCTTCGATGCGCAGCGCGCCGCGCGTTCCGAAGATCTCGGTGAAATGATCCTGCCGTCCAGCTTCGACCACCGACAGCGAAATCAATCCGGTCGCGCCTTCCACCAAGTCCGTCTTCGCTAGTCGCAGCAGAAGGAGCGCTTCGTCATCGGACGTTACGGGCCGCATCGCACCCGTCTGCGCGTCGCGCCGCTCTTTGATGTGCGTCGCAAGCGAGCAGCAGACCTCCTTTATTTCCGTTCCAAGCAACCAGCGCACAGAATCCACGGCGTGCGAGCCGATGGCGCCGAGCACGCCGCCGCCCTGCTTCGCATCCGACCACCAGTTCCACGGGCGATCTGAGCGCGCGCGCGTCGCGTTGCGAAAGAAGATTTTGATGTGGGTCACCCTGCCGATCCCGCCGCTCTGGACCAGTTCGCGCATCCGTCGCCGCCCGTTCAAGAACCGCAGTTCGTGATCGATGAGCGCAAAGGCTCCGGTCCGTTCGGCGCGCTCGACCATGCGCCGCGTCTCATCGGCATTCATCGCCATCGGCTTTTCGCAGAGCACCGCTTTGCCTGCATCCAACGCGGCGAGCGCCATCTCCATGTGCGTCGCGGGTGGCGTGACGATGCTCACCAGATCGACGTCATCGCGCGCGACTAGCTCACGCCAGTCCTCCGCGACGTGCGGGATGTTGAACGTCTGCGCCACTCGCGCGGCGTTCTCGCGATGACCGCTCGCGATGGCCACCACGCGCGCGCCTTCGCAAGCGAGAAAAGCCGGAATCTGCGTCGTGCGGGCAAAACCTGTACCGATGATGCCGATGCGTACTGCGTCGCTCATGCTCTCGTCAGTTCAATGAAAGTTCGTTGGTCGAAGGCTTTATTACCATGCCGACTTGCACGACGACAAGCCGTCATGGCCTCTAGCGAGTTTTCGCGGTCACGTCGCAAAAGTTCGCCTCGCGCAATGAAAAGTGTTACCATCGCGCCGGAGCGCCGAACGCAATGGATGATCCTTATGAAAGGCTGTTGAAGGAAGCGACCGAGCGCGCGCGCCGCGAAGGCTCGAACGACGTTCTCGAGTACGTGGTCCTGCGCGCGTCCAACGATCGGCTGCGCGCCGCCGGCATCGAGTGGCTCCATCGAGAACTGGTCGAGATCGTCGGCGAATTCAATCGCGGCGGCGACAGCCTCGCTTTGGAACGCGAAGACGACCATCGGTTCAGCATCGGCAACGCGACCATGCAGGGCGTTCGCCTGACGGTGCGCGGCGTGGGCTTTCGCACGTTGACGGTGGAAGCCGGCTGGCCGCGCCGCCCGCATGAGGGGATCGTGCGCGGCGGTTTGGCGGCGGCGCGAATTCAAAGCTTCGGCGGGCCACGCGAGGAACTCGTCCTCGTTTGCGAACGCCAGGGCGCGCCGCGCTGGATGGCGCGTGATGCCACTGGCCGTCAACAGCCTTTCTGCGTCGAGCACCTGCGCGCACGTGTCGCCGCGTTGCTCGACGGATGATTTTACATCGGCACATGGCCGGCACGCTTTACGTCGTCGCGACTCCCATCGGCAATCTTGAAGACGTCACGCAGCGCGCGCTGCGCGTGTTGCGCACAGTCGAGATCATCGCCTGCGAGGACACGCGCCATACGCGCAAACTGCTCGCGCATTACGGCATCGAGAAACCGACCATCAGCTACCACGAACACAACGAGCGCGAACGCGCCGAACAGATCGCCGATCGCATCGCGGCGGGCGAACAAGTGGCGCTTGTCGCCGACGCGGGCACGCCCGCGATCAGCGATCCCGGTTATCGTCTGGTGCGCGAGTGTTTGGAGCGCGGATTGAAGGTCGTGCCCGTGCCCGGTCCAGCCGCGTTCGTCGCTGCGCTGGTCGCTTCAGGATTGCCGACCGATCGGTTCTTCTTCGGCGGCTTCCTGCCGGCGAAAAAGAACGCGCGACGTGCGGCTTTGGCCGAAGCGCGCACCATCGCGGCGACGCTCATCTTCTACGAAGCGCCGCACCGTCTAGCCGCGTCGCTCGCCGACGCACACGCCATCTTGGGCGAGCGCCAAGCGGCTGTGGCGCGCGAGTTGACCAAAATCCATGAAGAGATCGTGCGCGGGCGTTTGAGCGAGCTGGCCGAGCGTTTCAACAGCGCGCCCGTTCGCGGTGAAATCGTGCTCGTCATCGACCGGACCGAAATCGCCGAAGACGAGCACGTCGCACGCGAAGATCAACTGCCGCGACTGGCCGAAAGAGTGGCGCAGCTCGAAGCCGACGGCGCAGACTTCCGCGCGGCGCTGAAACGCGCGGCGCGCGAACTCGGCATTCCGCGCGACGAAGCGTACAGGATGCTCGCCGCGGAACGGGACGAGCACCGTGCAGAGTCGCACCCGAAGCGACACCGGACCGAATAGGCAAACGAAAGCGCAGTTCATCGCAGACCGGAGGGGATGAGGCAGCCTTCGTCCGCCGACCGGTGCGACGACCTCGGGGTCGACACTCCCACGGCCCGCAAGCGCGTGGGATTCACGCGCCTCACCACTCGAAGGGGGCGTCACGCACAGGTGTCACGCCATTTCAACCGTCTGCTTGTGCGGCGCTTCTCGCGTATGCCCGACGGTACACGGGAGATGCTAGCAAATCCCCTTGCTAATCAATGTTCTGCTTCGGAGCACGTGGGGGGAGTCCATGCGTCCCAGGGCTAAAGCTGCCCTCGTTGGAGAGACCTCTTTTCTCAGGTTTGATGCCTGAGTCCATGCGTCCCAGGGCTAAAGCTGCCCTCGTTTCGTCGCTCCCCACGCCCCCTCGCTTCTATAAATCCGGGGGCTTCTTTCGTTTTCGCGTGCTCTCGTGATATTTTTTGACGCGCTCTGAAACCTCGAACACATGTGAGCCGTAAAAACATGCACGCCAAGCATGTGCCCCGAAGATCGTGCGCCGCGGGCGCATGCTTGAAGCGGCCCTTCCGTTCGAGATCGTCGAAGACTTTCTTTGTTGAGGAGGAGCGCCCTCGTGCGTTCAGACGCGAGGAGAGAATGAACCATGAAAAACGCCCGGCTACGCACCTTGGTCGCTATCGTTTCGCTTTGCGCCGTCGCTTTCATCGCTCCGCACCGTTGTTTGTACGCGCAACAGCAAGCTTCGGTGGAGGCGATTCACACCTATGCCATCACGGGCGCGCGCATCGTCACGCTCGCCGGTCCAACCATCGAGCGTGGAACCGTGGTCATCCGCAACGGGTTGATTCAAGCCGTCGGCGCCAGCGTTACGCCGCCCGCCGATGCGCGCATCATCGACGGCACCGGCTTGACCGTCTACCCGGGGTTGATCGATGCCAACACGTCGCTCGCCATTCCGGCACCGACGCCGCAACCGACACCACGAGGCGGGCAAGGGCTGCTCGCCTTCTTTGCGCAACCATCAACTCCGGCCTTCTCTTCTCCCAACTCGCCCTACCCGCCCGGCTTGCAACCGGAGATCCTGGCTGCCGATCTCGTTCGCCCAGGCGGCGAACAGATCGAAGCGGCACGCAGCGCCGGCATCACGGCAGCGCTGACCGTGCCACGCGAAGGCATCTTCATCGGACAATCGGCGCTGATCAATCTCGCTGGTGAAACGCCACAACAGATGGTCGTCCGTTCGCCGATCGCCCTGCACGTCGGCTTCACGCCGCTCAGAGGCGGTACCTATCCCAGCTCGTTGATGGGCGTTTTCGCCGCGATTCGCCAGATGTTGCTGGACGCGCAACGTTACGACGAGGCATTGCAGACCTACGAACGCGACCCGCGCGGGCTGCGCCGCCCAGAACCGGATAAGTCGCTGGCCGCGCTCGTTCCGGTCGTCAAAGGGCAGTTGCCGGTCGTCATGTACGCCGACACGGAACGCGAGATCCGCCGCGCGCTCGATCTGGCCCAAGAGTTCAACCTTAAAGCGATCATCGCCGGCGGCACCGAGGCGTGGAAGGTCGCCGACCGCCTGCGCCAACAGCGCGTCCCCGTGCTCGTCTCGCTCAACTTCCCGCGCCGCACCACGGCGCCCAATCCAGAGGCCGATCCGGAACCTCTGCGCGTTTTGCGCGCGCGCGTCGAAGCGCCGCGCAACCCGGCGCGGCTGGCGGCCGCTGGCGTTCAGTTCGCCTTTCAATCCGGCGGCCTGACAAACATGAACGATTTTCTGAACAACGCAGCGCGCGCCGTCGAAAACGGATTGTCGCGCGACGAAGCCGTGCGCGCGATGACTATTCGCGCGGCGGAGATTCTCGGCGTAGCCGATCGACTCGGGTCGATCGAAGCGGGCAAGATCGCTAATCTGACGGTGACGCGCGGCGACCTGCTCGACCGCAACCGCCGCATCGCCTACGTTTTCATCGACGGCCGTCCCGTCGAGCTTCGTCCGGAGACGGCAGCTGGTCCACCATCAACAGGCGCTTCGGGCGCGTGGACGCTGCGCCTGATCTCCACGGAAGGGCGCGAATACGACCTGACGCTCAACCTGCAACAACAGGGCGAACGACTCACAGGCACGCTTCAAGGCGCGCTCGGCACGGCCGACATCGCCAACGGTTCGATCAGCGCGGCGGGCGAATTCCGCTTCACAGCGCGCCTTCAATACGAAGGCCAGACCACCGAAGCGACGTTCACCGGCAACATCACCGGCAACGAGATGCGCGGCACGGTGCAAATCGTCGGGCGCAGCCCGGCTAGCTTCACCGGCACGCGCGCGAGCGCGCCGCCACCATCGCGCACCGGAACGCCGCCGAGCGGTTCGGCGGCGACCGACCTTTCCGGCACGTGGAATTTGACGTTCGACCTCGGCGACCAAGCGCTGCCCGCCACGCTCACGCTGCGCCAGCAGGGCGAGCGTTTCACGGGCACGCTTCAAAGCGCGCTCGGTTCTTCCGAGATCAGCGACGGCGCGGTGGGTGCCGACGGCTTCCGCTTCACGACGACGGTGACCTTTGGTGGAGAGACCTTCACCATCACGGCGAACGGAACGGTGCAAGGCAATCAAATGAACGGCACGGTCTCTTCACCGCGCGGCACGGTCACGTTCACGGGCACGCGCCCGCAAGGAGGTGAAAGATGAAACGACAAACCACGCTGTTGATCGCCTCGATGCTCTTTCTCGTTTCGGCGACGGTGGCGCAGACGCGACCGAGCGCGCCGACGGAAACGTTGATCCGCAACGCGACCGTGCTCACGGTTTCGCGTGGCACGCTGCGTAACACCGACGTGCTCATCCGCAACGGCAAGATCGCCGCCGTCGGCCAGAACTTGCGCGCCGGAGCCAATGCCAGAGTGATCGATGCCACGGGCAAGTACGTCATGCCCGGCATCATCGACTGCCATTCGCACTCGATGATCGACGCCGTCAACGAAGGCACGCTCGCGGTCACGTCGATGGCGCGTATCCGCGACGTACTCAATCCGACCGATGTCGACCTCTACCGAGAACTCGCCGGTGGCGTCACCACGCTCAACATCCTTCACGGCTCAGCCAATGCCATCGGCGGGCAGAACACTGTCGTCAAGATCAAGTACGGGCGCCCCATCGAAGAGTTTATCTTTCCCGGCGCACCACCCGGCATCAAATTCGCTCTCGGCGAGAACCCGAAACGTTCCAACTTCCCGCCGCTGCCGGGCCAGCCGCGCCGCTATCCGGCGACTCGCATGGGCGTCGAAGAGACCATCCGCGATGCCTTCACGCGCGCGCGCAACTACAAGGCCGAGTGGGACGAATATCGCGCGCGGCTGGCACGCGGCGAGAAGAACGTGATCCCACCGCGCCGTGATCTGCAACTCGAACCGCTCGTCGAGATATTGGAAGGCAAACGGCTGGTCCATGCCCACTGTTACCGCGCCGACGAAATCTTGATGCTCCTCAGGCTAGCCGAAGAGTTCGGCTTCAAAGTGCGCACTCTCCAGCACGTGCTCGAAGGCTACAAAGTCGCCAGCGAGATCGCGCGGCACGGCGCAGGGGCTTCAGCCTTCGCTGACTTTTGGGCTTACAAGATCGAAGCCTATGATGCCATCCCGTACAACGCGGCGATCATGGTGCGACACGGCGTCAACGTCTCGATCAACTCCGACTCGGATGAGCGCGCGCGTCGGTTGAACATCGAAGCCGCCAAAATGATGAAGTACGGCGGCCTGACCGAAGAGGAAGCGCTCAAGTTGATCACGCTCAACCCGGCGTGGCAACTGGGGATCGATGATCGCGTCGGTTCGATCGAGGTCGGCAAAGACGCCGATCTCGCTATCTGGAGCGGTCATCCGTTCAGCGTTTATTCGCGCGTCGAGATGACCTTCGTCGATGGCGAACTCTTCTTCGACCGGCAGCAAGACCTCGCGCGCCGGGCTGAACTCGAACGCGAGCGGGTGCAACTGGAGCAAGCCGAGCCCAACCGTCCGCCCGCACAAGGCGGCACGCCGCCACCTGCGCCCCGTCCGCGCCGCACGGCCTACGAACACGCAGACGACATCTGGGATGGAGGTGAGCACGACCAATGATCCGTCGAAAAGCATCACTCGCCGAACGCCTGGGCCAATTTCTTTCGGCAGGTGAACTCGCAACTTTGATCCTTTTCATCTTCTCGGTAGCACACGCGCAACAGGTCAATCGCGTCGCCGTCGAACGCCTTCGCACCGGTCCGCAAGCCACCTACGCGATTCGCCATGCGCGCATCGTCACCGTCAGCGGGCCAGAGATCGAAGACGGCACCGTCGTCATCCGCAACGGCAAGATCGAAGCCGTGGGCGCCAACGTCTCCGTCCCCGCCGGAGCGCAAGAGATCGACGCGCGCGGCCTCGTGGTCTACCCCGGCATGATCGACGCTGGCACGTCGCTCGGCTTGGTGGAGATTCCAACGGGCGCGCCCGGAACCGTGGACTTAAGCGAAGTGGGCGACATGAATCCGAACGCGCAAGCTCTGATCGCCGTCAACCCACACAGCGCGCACGTCGGCGTCACGCGCGTCAAC
>CAKZOF010000488.1 GCA_937135995.1 uncultured Pyrinomonas sp. | reverse complement strand
CGCGCACCAGGCGGCGCACCGCATCGCGGGCGTAATCGAGCTGTCGGGCCATCAGCTCCAGATCGTCCGCCGGCGGTGGCGAACCGGGGCTGGCACGCCATTCGTCGAGCAGCAGCCGGGCCAGTTCGTCCGCCGCGAGGTTGAGACGGGCGGTGAACAAGAGGGGCAGGTGATCGTCAAAGCGGGCTTGCGCGAAGGCGAGCGCGTGGTCGTCAACGGCAGCTTGTTGCTCGATGCCGAGCGGCGGATGAGGAGTTGAGTTCTCGCGCACACGGTGAAGAAGCTGACGATGCCCGGGTGACGAAAGTGTGATCGTCGAGTTCTCGCGCGCATGTCGAAGAAGCTTGTGGCAACGGGATCGAAATCGCTCGCCTCGCGGCGTTGCGCCGATGCCGATCCAAGGCAGGATCGAGCGCAGCGGTGGCCACAAGACTGTTCCTGATATGACAGGCGTCGGCTGCTGAACTCGCGCGCGCTCAAACCAGCGCTTTCCCGAAAGCCGAGATGTTCCTGACACGCCGTGCGTCGGCGCTCTCGTCCATTACAGGAGAGATCACAAGTGATCGCGCAACGGATCGTCGCTCTCGCTCTGCGTCAGAAGTTCCTCGTCATCGCTGGCGCGTTGTTGGTCGCGCTCGGCGGCGCGCTCGCTTTTCGCGCGCTGCCGGTGGAAGCCTTCCCCGACGTGATCGACACACAGGTGCAGGTGATCACGCAGTGGCCCGGCCATGCCGCCGAAGAGGTCGAAAAACAGATCACCTTCCCGATCGAGAACGAGATCAACGGGACGCCACGCTTGGCCGTGCTCCGCTCCATCTCGCTTTTCGGCCTGTCGATCGTCACGGCGACGTTCGAGGACGGCACCGACGACTACTTCGCGCGCGCGCAGATCGTCGAGCGCTTGCAGAACGTCACCCTACCCGAAGGCGTCCAAGCGCAGCTCGGACCGCTTGCGAGCGCTACCGGCGAGATCTACCGTTACACAATTCAAGCGCCGCCCGACATGCCGCTCATCGAGGTCAAAGCGTTGCAGGATTGGACGCTCGAACGAGCTTATCGCACCGTGCCGGGCGTGGCCGACGTGGTCGGTTTCGGCGGCGGGACGAAGCAGTTTCAAGTGCTCGTCGATCCGGCGAAGCTGCGCCGTTTCAATCTGACGCTCGGGCAGATCTTCGCCGCCGTGAAGAACGGCAATGGCAACGCCGGCGGAAACTTCATTCAACACGGGGCCGAAGAGTACGTCGTGCGTGGCATCGGCTTGATTCGCGACGAGAACGACATTCGCAACATCGTCGTCGCCGCGCGCGGCGGAACGCCGATCCGGTTGGGCCAAGTGGCCGACGTGCGCATCGACGCGGGAACGCGGCGTGGTATCGTCGGGCGCGACGACAAACCGGACGTCGTCGAAGGCATCGTGTTGCTGCGCCGCGGCGAGAACGCGCTCGAAACCCTGCGCCGAATCGAGGCGAAGACCGCCGAGTTGAACGCTTCGCTGCCCAACGGGGTGCGCATCGTGCCACACTACGACCGCACGGAACTGATTCAGCGCACGGTGCACACGGTGGAGCGCAACTTGATCGAAGGGGCGTTGCTCGTCATGTTCGTTCTCGTCGTCTTCTTGTTCGACGTGCGCGCCGCGCTGGTCGTCGCCGTGGTCATCCCGTTGGCGCTGCTGACGGCGTTCGGGCTTTGTTACCTGTTCAGCATTCCAGCCAATTTGATCAGTCTAGGCGCCATCGATTTCGGCATCATCGTCGACGGCGCGGTCGTCATGGTGGAAGCCGTTTTCGGCAAAATAGCCCGCCGGCGAGGCGCGGTCACCGATCTCGATCGGGTGATCGTCGAAGCGGCGGGCGAAGTGGGCACGCCCATTCTCTTTTCGCAGTTGATCATCATCCTCGCGCTGCTTCCGATCTTCACGTTGCAACGCGTCGAAGGCAAGCTCTTTCGCCCGCTCGCCTTCACCATCTCCTTTGCGATGCTCGGCGCGCTCTTGTGCTCGCTGACGCTGGTGCCTGTTTTGTGCGCGCTCGTCTTCGAGCGCGTGCGCGAGCGCGAAAATCCGGTGATGAGGGCGGCGCGCCGGATCTATCTTCCGGTGCTCCGCTACTCGTTGATGAGGCGGGCGGCGACGTTCGCCGTGATCATCGGCGCGTTGATGATCGGCGCGTTCACCTTCGCCCGACTGGGCACAGACTTTCTGCCCAAGCTCGATGAAGGCGCGATCTGGGTGCGCGCCACCATGCCGAACTCGATCAGCTTGGCGGCGGCAGCCGAACTGACGCCCAAGATGCGGCAGATCCTACTCTCGTTCCCCGAAGTCAAGACCACGGTCACGCAACTCGGACGCCCCGACGACGGCACCGATCCGGCCGGAGTCAACAACGCCGAAACTTTCGTTGACCTGCGTCCGAAAGAGCAGTGGCGGCCCGGCATGACCAAAGAGAGGTTGATCGCCGAGATGGAGGCCAAACTCCGCTCGATTCCGGGCGTCATCTACGATTTCTCGCAGCCGATCACAGACAACGTCGACGAAGCCGTCTCGGGCGTCAAGGGAGCGCCGAATTCGATCAAGATCTTCGGCGACGATCTGACCGAGTTGCAGCGTCTCGCTGACGAGATCAAGGCGGCCATCGCGCCGGTGCGGGGGATCGCACAACTCTCCAACGATCAACTGGCCGGGCAATCCCAGTTGCGCATCGAGGTCGATCGCGACCGCGCAGCGCGTTACGGTTTGAACGTCGCCGACGTGCAGGACGTCGTGGAAACGGCCATCGGCGGCAAAACGGCTTCGCGCGTCGTCGAGGGCGAGCGGCGCTTCGATCTGGTGGTTCGGCTGATTCCGGAGGCGCGGCTCGACGTCGAGCGCATCGGCGAGATTCCAGTCGCTACGCCCGACGGGCAGCTCGTGCCGTTGCGCGATGTCACGCGGTTGGTGGTCGCGCAAGGCTACACGTACATCAACCGCGAAGCGAATCAACGGCGCACCGTGGTTCGTTTCGACGTGCGCGGTCGCGATCTTGGCAGCGCCATCGCCGAAGCCGAGCGCGCCGTCCGCGAGAAGGTGCGCATCCCGCCCGGCTACCGTCTGGTGTGGTCCGGGCAATTCGAGAATCAGCAGCGCGCCGTCGCGCGGCTGAAGATCATTCTACCGCTGACGGTGTTGATGATCTTCATGGTGCTGCGCACCGCCTTCGGCTCGGTCATCGACGCGTTGCTCATCCTGCTCTGCGTACCGTTTGGTGCAGTGGGCGGCGTGCTTGCTCTCGAGTTGACCGGGCAGACGCTCTCCGTTTCGGCGATCATTGGCTTCATCGCTCTGTTCGGTTTCTCCGTGCTGATCGGCATGCTGCTCGTCGCCGCGTGCAACCATCATCGACTGTGGACCGGCTCGGTTCGTGACGCAGCGGTGCGCGGCGCAGAACAGCAACTGCGCCCGGTGTTGATGACCGCGACGCTGGCCATGCTCGGCCTGCTTCCGGCAGCGGCATCGACCGAACCGGGATCGGAGGTGCAAAAGCCGCTCGCCATCGTGATCATCGGCGGATTGTGCACGGCGACGGTGTTGACGCTCATCGCCATGCCGCTCATCTACGAACTGGTCAAGGGAGGATTCGACCGCGCTTGCAAAAGGCCACGGCGCGCAGCGAAAATTGCGCCATCAACAGAGCGCTGAGGCGATGCTATGGAAGAGACCGAAATCAAGGAAGTGAGCGTCGAGCGACTTGCCGAAGAGGTACGAGACGAGGTGGAGCGCCAAGCTCAGGCCTCTTGGAAGCGATGGTTGGCGCTGTCGACGGCGTTGTTCGCCGTGCTTGCCGCCATCGCCTCGTTGGAATCGGGCAATCTGGCCAACTGCGCGTTGCTGGAGATGGACGAAGCCGTCCTCAAACAGACGCAGGCTGCCAACGAGTGGGCCTACTATCAAGCCAAAGGGATCAAGAGCACGGTGCGCGAAAGCGAAGTCGAACTGTTGTCGCTGACACCAACCGGGGCAGACACTGCGGCGCGCGCGCGCAGTGAAGCGTCGCGGCTGCGCGCCGAGCAGGCCGAGATCGAGCGCGAAGCGAGGCAGCTCGAAGACGAACGGACGCGCTTGCAGCACGAGGCCGAACAGCACCTAGAACGCCACCACAGGTTCGCGCTCGTCGTCACCGTATTACAGGTTTCGATCGGGCTGGCGGCCATCGCCGCGCTCGTCGAGCGGCGTTTCATTTGGTACGGAGCGTTGGCCATCGGCGCTGTTGGGCTGGCGCTCTTCATCATCGGCTTTCTTCGCTGATCGGCTGACAGAATTTCTTGCACGACGACTTCAGAGCGAATGCCGTCGAGCGCGTCGATCAGGTTGCCAACCCTTGCTACGGAAGCTCTCCTCCTTTTGGCCTTGATGCAGAGCGCGACACGGGCCTTCGCCTGCGAAATCCGCCCTGCGATGAATCCTGTGCTCGATCGATTGGGACACAAACGGTATCCCCTTGATGTCTCCGTCACGGAAAGTCCTCGTGCGGGAGCTGCTTTTGACTGCATAAAAACAACATTATGTAATGCCTTGTAGAATCAGCTAGCTCCCACTCAATACGCGGGGCGCGGCTTTGGGGTGGCATACAGCGTGCTGTGATGGAGAAGCGAGGAGTCTGTTCATGATCTCAGGAAAGGTTGCAGTGCAGCGCGTTCTTCACTTTCTGTTCTTGTTCGTCTCGTGTGCGATGCCGTCCGTCGCCCGCCAGACTTCGGCGACCGAAGCGGCGCTTGTCGGCACGGTGCGCGATGCCGCCGGACATGCACTGGTCGGCGTCGCCATCGTTGCGCGCCACCTAGCCACCGGGCAAGAGCGGAGAACGACGAGCGATGAGCAGGGAGCATACCGGCTCGCGCCGCTCGCTGTCGGTGAATATGAGGTACG
>CAKZOF010000487.1 GCA_937135995.1 uncultured Pyrinomonas sp. | reverse complement strand
TCACCATAATTTCGCGTGAAGGGGACTGCCATCTCTAGGCGGTAGAGGAAGCGCGCGCTTCCTCCTCAGTATTTGGGTCGCTGTGGGTATTTAACTGGCGCGGACCGAGCCTTCGGGACGTAACGTAGACGGTGACGTCATGCGTGTCTCGAGAAGCCGCCTGTTTTAGCTGGCGGAGTGGTCACCTTGCCAAGCGTTGTCGCGCGTGCGCTGGCGGTGACGCATCTCTCGCTCTTGACCGATGCGCGACCGCCGACGGCGCAATTCGGCACGCGACGCAAAAAGAGAAGGTCTAAGCGCGTGCACGAGACTCGGCGTAAGCACGCAAGTCGCTTGTGCAGCACGCCCGGACGCCATCGTTCCTCGTCCGATGGGCGCGCATCCTCAATCCACTACCGGCGCGGCAGCGCGCACGGTGCTGGAGACTCCGCCCAAGTACCGCTCGAAGTTCTCGCCGAAGCGGCGCGCCAGCTCGCGCGCTTTGCGATCGTAGGCTTGCGGATCGCGCCACGTGCGACGCGGGTCAAGCACGTCCGTTGGCACGTCCGGACAAGCGACCGGCACGTGCAAGCCGAAGATGGGATCGGGTCGCGTTTCGATCTCAGCGAGCGCGCCCGACTGAATCGCGCGAATCATCGCGCGCGTGTAGGCGATCTTGATCCGCTCGCCCTCGCCGTACGGACCGCCGATCCAGCCGGTGTTGACGAGCCAGCAAGCCGAGCCGTGGCGTGCAATTCGTTCGCCCAACATCTCGGCATACACGCCGGGATCGAGCACCATGAAAGGCGCGCCGAAGCAAGTCGAAAAGGTAGCTTGTGGCTCGACGACGCCCTTCTCCGTTCCGGCGATCTTGGCCGTGTAGCCGGAGATGAAATGATACATCGCTTGCTCCGGCGTCAGTCGCGCCACCGGCGGTAGCACACCGAACGCATCCGCCGTGAGCATGATGATGTTGTTCGGGTGACCAGCCATGCCCTCCGGCACGATGTGCGGAAGGCTCGTCAATGGATAAGCGGCGCGTGTGTTCTCGGTTTTGGACGCGTCGTCAAGATCGAGCGCCCGCGTGTCAGGATCGTAAGCGACGTTCTCCAGAATGGTCCCGAACATGCGCGTCGTGCGGTAGATGTCGGGTTCGGCATCCGGATTCAAGCGAATCACCTTGGCATAACAGCCACCCTCGAAATTGAAGACGCCGCGATCGCTCCACCCGTGCTCGTCGTCGCCGACCAATCGGCGCTCCGGATCGGCGGAGAGCGTCGTCTTGCCCGTCCCCGATAGTCCGAAGAAGACCGAGACATCGCCGCGCGCGCCGACGTTGGCCGAACAGTGCATGCTGAGCACGCCACGCAACGGCAAGAGGTAGTTGAGTACAGTGAAGATGCTCTTCTTCGTCTCACCAGCATAAGAAGTGCCACCGATGAGGACCAGCCGCTGGCTGAAATCGAGCAGGATGAACGTGCCGGAGCGCGTCCCATCGCGTTCTGGGTCGGCGCGAAAACCTGGGAGGTTGATGACCGTAAACTCGGGGACGAACCTCTCCGTCCGACGGTTGATGAAGAGCGTGCGCGCGAAAAGCGAATGCCACGCAAGCTCGGTAATGACGCGCACGCAGAGTTGGTAACGCGGATCGGCCCCGGCGAATAGATCCTGCACGAAGAGGTCGCGTTCGCGCATGTAACGAATCATCCGCTCGCGTAGCGCGTTGAACCGATCTTGGGGAAAGGGGCGGTTGACCTCGCCCCACCAGATGCGCTCTTCGCTCGAGGGCTCGCGAACGATCGCCTTGTCTTTGGCCGAACGTCCGGTATGTTCACCCGTATCGACGATGAGCGCGCCGTGTTCGCTGATCACCCCTTCGCGGCGACGAATCGCCTCTTCGTAGAGTTCGGGCGTGGTCAAGTTCCAATACACGGCGCGCGCTTCTGTGATACCTTGTGCATCGAGACCTAAATGATTGCCTCTGCGACCGAATTCCTGCATACAATTCCTCGAGATATGTTGCGCGGTGAAACAAAAAATCAGGCGCAATTTTTCAATTTTTCAGTTGCTCTCTACTGCCCGACTTTTTTGGTTTTCGCCCCGCGAGGTTAGTCCAAGCGCTCTTCCATGCGCCGCTCGCGTGCCAGTTCGCGCAACGCGACCGACAAATCGCGCGCCAATCTTTCCAAGCGGTCGGCATACACTTCTAAATCCTCGGCATCTTGGCGCAGATGATTGGCGACCACGGCAAGCGATTCATTGATCTGCATGCGTAACCGCTCCGCTGCGGCATGCACTTCGCGCTCGGCGACGGTCATTTGCGATGATGGCGGTGTCGTTTCCACTTGGCTCCTCCGACGGGGACAACCCCGTCGCCCCCTTGGTTGCAATCAAGTTACGCTTCTCTTCTTTTTCGGTGAAAGCGCAACCACAACTCTTAGCACTAACATCGAGTTTGAATCAAGTTCGGAGCCGAATGGTGAACCATAGCGTCATGCTTCGCAGTTCATCCAAGATGGCGGAAGAAGTTAGCTCAAGACGGAAAATCGGCAAGCGTCATGCTTCACACTTCAAACTGAGAGAAGAGCTTTGCGCCCATGTTCTCGGTCGCTCGCGCTGGTTCGCCAGTGCGAAGCGAGGCGCAGCGACCGGCCCATCAGTGCGCCAGAGTGTAGCGCACCCTCGCTCGCCATTGCTGGACCGGCCCCGCCTGCTCTTTTCGTCAACGCAAAGCTGATCGAAAGAGGCCGAAGCGATCGCTCTTCGGCTTCTGCCGAAACGCTTCGGCACCGCATCAGCGCGCGGCCCGCTGCGCTTTGGTCCTTTTGGCCGGACGATCTTCCAACCCGACCGGCGTCGGGTAGCCTTTGCCCCGCAGCGCAGCGATCTCGACGACGACCTCTTTGGCTCCGCGCACCGTTCGCGTCACGCGCGCGCTGGTGCTCTTCTTGTTGCCCGGGTTGGCTTCTTCGACCGGTTCGCCTTTGGGATTGCGGGCCATAGCATCGAGCGCTTGAAGAACCTCTTCTTTCTCCTCGTCGCTCAAGTCATCGAAGCGCACGCCGTGCGCTTCGAGCACACGCCGCAAATTCTCTTCCGTGTTGGTTCCGCGCTCGTACACGTCGCGGTAGATGTGAAGTTTGCCGTCTTCGACGACGATGGTTTCGTAGCGCAACTCGACCGGAATAGGTTGCGCGAGCTTGATGTTTTTGGTTTCGGTCTTGTTCTTCTCATACTCGGCGACCTGTTCCGGCGCGAGCGGCGCGCCGCCAAGCCGAGCCAGAAGCAACGCGAAATCTTTGACCTGCTGGTTGGTCAAACCAACGCATCCATGCGAACCGAAACCGCCCAACTTCGCTGGGTCTTTGCCGCCGTGAATCAGCGATGGCAAGCCGATGGGGATCTTCACCGGCCCGAGTGGATTGAGCGGACTTCCCGCTTCAACCTTTTGGCCCGGTTTGACTTTATTCGAGGCTTCCACCCAAGGTTCATCCGGTGGCGTCCACGTCGGATTGAAAATGATTGTCTCGGCTTTGCGAAGGCCGGTGGGCAGAGGGAACTCCGGGTAACCGATGGCGACCCGATAACTCTTGACGAGCCGTCCGTTCTCGAAAACGTCCATGCGGTAGGCTGGAGCATTGACGACGATGCGCGTATCGGTCGGCACGGCATTCGGTTGCACCATTGAACCGGCCGCATCTACGCCGCCGCTCCAACGCTCTTCGACGAGCGCGGCGAGCGGACCAAGCCTCTCTTCGCCGATGATCTCGCGCAAGCGCGCGCGCGCCAACTCTCTGGCGCCCGCTGCCGAACGCTGGTCCACATCGCCCGCTTCACGCAGCTTGGCCGTCTCTTCGCGCGCCGCCGTGCGCAAACGCTCGATCTGCTCGTCCGTCAACTGCAACCGCTCCTTCAACGCCTGCACGAAACCTTGATCCGCGACGAAAAGCGCATCGAGGACGGGCATGGTGATAGGTGCATTCTCGCTCGCCGTTGGCGTCGGAGAAGGCGTCGGCGATGGCGTCAGCGATGGCGTCGTTTGCATTGTGACTGGCGGCGTCGCTGCTGGACCTTGCGCCGTTTGCGGCGCAGGCTGTTGGAGGCACGCGCCGAGCAGGATGGGCATGACCCCAAACATCAAGGTCGCGAGATTTCGCGCCATCTTGGCCCGCGTCGCCGGGCGTTCCGTTTTCATCTTGGTGTAGCGAATCAAGGCACGCATTCTCTTTCGGATGAGGCTCTTTCGATTAAAAAAGTACGTTTGGCAAACGCTGCCGCGTTCGCGCTGAGGGAGTGAAGCAATCACCGTTCCGCGACGGAAGCACGCAAAGCAGCGAGCGACGGCAAAGAAACGAGCGCGATCGCTTCACCGGTCACAGGATTCACTTCGCTGCCGACGAGGATTGTGGTTTGTGGTCTGACCGCCATTGCTTAAACTCCCATCGATTGCGCGCGCCGACTTTCGATCACCGGCGTCGCCTCGAAAGCTCCGCGCGCAACGAACTAGCGTGGCCGTGGGTTCAGCGATATTCAGCCTCGTTGAACAACCGAGCCTGGTGTGGGCGCGTCGTTCGCGTCGCTGATTCAACGGCTCTCGGCTTCTTTGAGCAGCGGATAAGGGTTGATTGGTTGACCGTCCCAATACCTTTTCGGATCCTCAACGATGTAGACGGCAAAGTGCAAGTGGTAATTGCCCGGGCCAGCGTTGCCCGTGTCGCCCACGTAACCGATCATCTCGCCGCGCCGTAGCGCGCGCCCTTCCGTCAAGCCATCAGCGTATCGGTCGAGATGCGCGTAGTAGTAAACTGTGCGCCCATCGGTTCCGAGTTGGTAGATCGTGTTTCCGCCGCGCTCGCTCCAGAAGAGTTTGAGGACGGTGCCGTCGGCAGCGGCCAGCACGGGCGTGCCGCGCGGAGCCATGATATC
>CAKZOF010000486.1 GCA_937135995.1 uncultured Pyrinomonas sp. | reverse complement strand
CGGTGAACTTCATGTTTCTTCCGCTTTAAAGCACCCTTAAATCTTCGCGCCGAAGAATGCGTCGGTTTGACTCAAAAAGCATTGAACCCCTGAGGTGCTCTGATCGGGAATCTGATGATAAGGCTCGTATTGCGTGCACCCCGACATCTCACCTGTAAACTCAAAATGCTCTCTGATCGGAATCTGATGATGAGTTGCGTATTGCGTGGGTTAATTCATGAGGCAAGGATGGCGGATTGGCAATCTTCGGAAACTTCGTTTCCCAGACGGCGCGGCAAGTATTCGGTTCGGCGCCGCCCACCAGTTACTTCAGAGCGAAGCCGATGGGTTTCAGAACCGACGCTTACCCGATTGCTTGCCCGATGAGCGGACGCGGGCCGCATCTCCGCTCCATCGGTGATCGAACTCGCGCACGTCCGCCTGACTGTGTTTGGTGCACTCTTCTCGTCAATGCCCCAAGTCTTTCTCCACGACCAGGCGCAGGCGGGTGCCCGTCTGAGCGCTCACTTGTTCGGACTCGAAGCCCAGCCGATCGGTCTCGTGCCATGTGCGCGCGGCGGGCGGCAGCGTCACCGTGATCGTGTCGCGTTCGTAGCGTGCGCTCATCGGCGCGCCTTCGCCGCCGATCTCCAGCGCATAGGTCAAGCGGCGGTCAGCGTCGAACTCGATGCTCTCCTCGAGCCGTCCGCGCTCGGCCAACTGCGCGACCTCTTCATCCGATAACCGGAGCCGCAGGGAGTTTTGCTGGAGGCGAAGCTTCATCTTTCTCTCCATTCGGTCGAAGCTCTGCTCATTTGAATCGACGCCCTCGTTCTCCCCATTCGGTCGAAGCTCTGCTCATTCGGAGCGACGCTCTCAGGCGAGCGCGCCGAAGGGGGCTCGCGCGTCCGACGCCGATCTCTACTCGACTGATTTTCAGCAGAAAAGAAGGGATGTTGCAAGTCGTTCGCGGATCTGGAGCCGATCTGCGGCACAACGATGGTGGGCCGCAGGCGCGCCTTCGCCCGCGTCGAACCGCTGTGCATCACGACCATGCTTCGCTCAACGATGATGAGCCGATTGCGTCGACAGTCGGTTGTCGGGCCAGCGCAGATCGCGTCTCGAAGTGGCTCGCTTTCGTTTCGGGCCCGGCGAAGAGCTTTCGCCGGACCCGAAAGATCGAGAGTCCGGCGAAAGCCTCGATGATGAAGGGCGCGAGCCGATGACTTGGCTCATCGCGAAGGATACGCTGCGCTCGGCTCTTTGCCAGCGCGTCAGCGTCACTCTTCTTCCATGCGGAGTCTTTCCAGCACGGAGAAGTCTTCGAGCGTGGTCGTGTCACCGCGCACCACACCGCTTGCGGCAAGCTCGCGCAGCAATCGGCGCATGATCTTGCCGGAGCGCGTCTTGGGCAGCGCGTCGGTGAAGCGGATCTCGTCAGGGCGCGCGAGCGCGCCGATCTCTTTGACCACGTGGCGCTTCAACTCTTCGCGCAATTCCTCGCTCGGCGTGCGCCCGGCTTCCAGCGTGACGAAGGCGACGATTGCCGATCCCTTGATCTCATCGGGTCGCCCGACCACGGCCGCTTCGGCCACCGCTTCGTGCGAAACGAGCGCGCTTTCCACTTCTGCCGTTCCCAATCGATGGCCGCTTACGTTGATCACGTCGTCGACGCGTCCCATGATCCAGAAGTATCCGTCGTTGTCGCGCCGCGCGCCGTCGCCCGTGAAGTAAACGCCCTCGATTTCGGACCAGTACTGGCGGCGATAGCGTTCATCATCGCCCCAGATCGTGCGCATCATCGACGGCCACGGTCGCGTGATCACCAGATACCCGCCTTCGTTCGGACCGACGCTGCGTCCATCTTTGGTCCGGATGTCAGCGACGATGCCGGGCAGCGGGCGCGTCGCCGAACCCGGTTTGGTCGGCGTCGCGCCGGGCAGCGGACTGATCATGATCGCGCCCGTTTCGGTCTGCCACCACGTGTCGACGATCGGGCAGCGCCCTTTGCCGATCACTTCGCGGTACCACATCCAGGCTTCCGGATTGATCGGTTCGCCGACCGACCCCAGCAGGCGTAAGCTCGATAGATCGTGCTTGAGCGGCCACTGTTCGCCCCACCTAATGAAGGAACGGATCGCGGTCGGCGCCGTGTAGAAGATCGTCACGCGGTGGCGTTCGATGATCTCCCAGAAGCGGTCCGGCTCCGGATGGTTGGGCGCGCCTTCGTACATCAACACGGTCGCGCCGTTGGCCAGTGGGCCATAGACCACGTAGGAGTGGCCCGTCACCCAGCCGATGTCGGCCGTGCACCAGTAGATGTCTTCGTCCTTGAGATCGAAGACCCATTTGGCCGTCAGCGCCGTCTGCAGCAGGTAGCCCCCCGTGGTGTGGAGGATGCCTTTGGGTTTGCCCGTGGTTCCCGAAGTGTAGAGGATGTAGAGTGGATGTTCGCTGTCGAGTTCTTCGGGCGGACAGTGATCGTCCACGGTTTCGACCAGTTCGTGCCACCAGAAATCACGTCCCGGCTCCATGCGCACGGGCGAACCTGTGCGCCGCACGACGATGCAACGTTCGACGCTCGGCGTCTGTTGCAAGGCTTCATCGACCGCCGCTTTCAAGCGCACCTCGTTGCCGCGCCGCCAGCCGCCATCAGCCGTGACGACGAGCTTGCAACCGGCGTCGTTGATGCGATCACGCAACGCTTCGGCTGAAAAACCGCCGAAGACCACCGAATGCGTCGCGCCGATGCGCGCGCAGGCGAGCATGGCGATGGGCAGCTCCGGCACCATCGGCATGTAGATGGCGACGCGGTCGCCGCGCGCCACGCCCATTTTCTTCAAGACGTTGGCGAAGCGGCAGACTTCGCGGTGAAGCTGCTGGTAAGTGAGCGTGCGCAGTTCGCCCGGCTCGCCCTCCCAGATGATGGCTGCCTTGTTACGGCGCCACGAAGTGAGATGGCGGTCGATGCAGTTGTCGCTGACGTTGAGCGTCGCGCCGACGAACCAACGAGCGTGCGGCAGTTCCCACTCGAGAACCTTGTCCCAACGCTTGAACCAGCGAAGGTGGTCCGCTTGCTTGGCCCAAAAGGTTTCGGGTGAGTGGAGCGCTTCCTCGTAGAGCCGCTCGTACTCTTCCAGCGAGCGGATGTGCGCGCTTTGGGCAAACTCCGCCGGCGGCGGAAAGACGCGCTCTTCGTGCAGCACGGAATCGATGGTCGTCGTTTGAACCGGTTGTTCAGGATATGAAGTGGACATACTCCTTGCCGCTCCTTTCTTTGAGGCAAGCAACGATGCTTGCAAGTTGATGATCCGATCTCATAATGGCGATGTCGCGCGTCGCCGGGACGAATGCGGCGTCCGGCGAGGACACGCGTCTTGCCGGTCCGACACGTCGCCGACTCGGAGCGAGCGGCGGCGTTGGTTCTCGTGTTTCGTCTTCGGTCATTGGAGGACGAAGCAGCGTCCTTGCAGCTCCGTCGCGCTGCGAAGCTTGGCGCGTTGGACTTTGCCCGAGTTCGTGCGCGGCAGATGCGCGCAGAACTCCACTTCACGCGGGCGCGCCACCGCCGACAACTGCGCTTCGACGTGTTCAGCCAGTTCGACGGCCAGCTCACGCGTTGGTTGCCGGTCGGGGCGGAGCACGACGAAGGCTTTGACGCGCTCAGTCGTCACCGGATCGGGCACGCCGACCACGGCCGCTTCGGCCACAGCCGGATGTGTCGCCAGTGCGTTCTCCACCTCGCACGGCCCGATCTTCCGCGCTTCGCAGGTGATGACGTCGTCGGCGCGCGCGGCGAACCAGAAGTAGCCGTCCTCGTCGCGTCGCCCTTTGTCGCGCGTCACGTACCAGCCGGCGCGAAAGCAGGCGCGCGTCGCCTCCGGCAGATGCCAATAGCCCTTGAAGAGCGACGACAGCGTCGGGCGCACGGCGATGTCGCCGACGACGTTGGGCGGCAACTCGTTGCCTTGCTCGTCGATCACCGCGACGTGCGCGCCCGCGACGGCCTTGCCCATCGAGCCGCGTTTGACGGGCAGGCCGGGGCGATTGGCGATCACTTGCGCGCCCGTTTCGGTCTGCCAGTAGTTGTCGTAGACCGGTACGCCGAAGGCTTCTTCGGCCCAAGCGATGACTTCCGGGCCGAGCGGTTCGCCTACCGTGTAGATGCGACGCAAGGCGAAGTCGCGCTGTTCAGCAAAGCTCCTACGTCCGGCCCAGTTCATCAGCCGCCGCAGCGTCGTCGGCGTCGTATACCAACAGGTGATCTGGTGGCGTTCGAGCAGTTCGAGCCACCGTTCGGCGGCGAACTCCCCTTCGTAAACGAAGATCGGACAGCCGAGCAACCAAGGCGCAAAGATGCCGTAGCACAAGCCGGTCACCCAACCTGGGTCGGCAGTGCACCAATAAAGATCGCTTTCGTCGAGTGCCAACACCTCGCGCGCCGTTGCTGCCAGTTGATCGGCGATGGCATGGCAGTGGACCACGCCTTTCGGCGGTCCGGTGGTGCCCGACGTGTAGACGAAAAAGCAGGCTTCGCTTCGGGCCACCGGCACCGGTGAGAAACAAGGCGGTTGCTTGGCGAGCAGTTCGTCCAAGACCCACGCGCCGAGATCGCACGCGGCGCGCAGTTCTCGCGCCGCGCGCGACGCCTCTTTGCCGACGAAGATGACGTGTTCGAGGTCGGGAAGTCCGGCGCGCGCGTCCAGCAGTTTCGCGGCGCTGGTCGCTTCGGCAAAGAGCACCTTGGCCCCCGCGTCGGCGAGCCGCTGCTGAATCGCCGTCGGACCGAAGTCGCTGAAGAGCACGCCAACCACCGCCCCGAGTTTCAGCGCCCCGAGCAGGCTCGTGTAGAGCGCGGGCGTGCGTCCGAGCAGCGTGAAGACACGGTCGCCGCGCCCGACGCCGAGCTGTGCGAGCGCGTTGGCGACGCGATTCGATGCGCGCTCGAGTTCGAAGAAGGTGCTCGTGCGCACGCTGCCCGTTCGCGTCTCCCAGATCAAGGCGAGTTGCCAGCGACGGTGAGCATGCCGTGTCAAGGCCGCCCACGCTAGATTGTCGGGCACGCTCCGCGGGTGCGCCTCGGGCCGCAGCAGATCATGCAAACCGGTGCTCTTTTCGAGAGTCGCCATCGCTAGTTCACCGACTCACCGAATCGTGCGCCACCGTAAGTCCCTGCCAGCGAGGCATAGGGTCTATGACCGATGTCGGCATTCGCGCAAGCAGCAAGCGCTATGTTCGGCCGCGTGTCGGTAGAGCGAGAATCATAGTAACTATACCGCGCCCGACGCGGCACGTCGAGACCCACCGTCGGCGACGGCTGCCTTTCTCGAAAGCCGAAGGACTTGTTCCGCCCGCGCGAGCGCTCCGCCCGGCGGAGACGGAGCGCTCTTTTGCAGCTTCTCGGGGGCGCTTCACCGTCCGATGGCACGCACCTCTTCCCATATCTTGACGTGTCGCGTCTCAGGCATGAAGATCATGCCGACGATCAACGTGATCACGGCGACGATGACCGGATAGTAGAGTCCGGCGTAGATGTTACCCGTCGAGGCGATGGCCGAGACACCCACCAGCGGGATCAACCCGCCGAAGACGCCATTGCCGATGTGGTACGGCAGCGACAACGACGAGTAACGGATCTTGGCTGGAAAAGCCTCCACCAAGTATGCGGCGATCGGCCCGTAGACCATGGTCACCCAGATCACTTGAATCCAGACGAGGAAGATCAGTTTCCACGCCACCGGATTCCGCAACAGGTTGCCGAGACCGTTGTACGGGAGCACGGTTTTGACTGGTTGAAGCTCGCCCGTTTCGGTGCGCGCTAGCGGCGTCAGCGTCTGCGCGCACCGAAACGGGATTCTTCTGCGAGCGGACGGTGGCGACGTTGGACCCGGCAACGTCGTGCATGGCGCGGTAGATCGGGAAGTAGCTGAGCGCCGCGAGCAGGCAGCCGAGCATGATGATCTTCTTGCGTCCGACGTGATCCGAGAGCCAGCCAAAGAAGATGAAGAACGGCACGCCCAGCAGCAGCGCGACGGCGACGATGTAATTAGCCGACGTGTTGTCGATTTTGAGGATCGCCTGCAGGTAGTAAAGGGCGAAGAACTGGCCCGTGTACCAGATCACGCCCTGGCCAGCGGTGGCGCCAAAGAGCGAGATAAGCACACGCCGCAAGTTCTCCCAACGAGTGAAGCTTTCGACCAGCGGCTTGGCCGACGTCATGCCCGCGCTCTTGATCTGCTGGTAGATGGGCGACTCTTTCATCCGCAACCGGATGTAGAGCGAGATCAGCACCAGAAAGATCGAGAAGATGAAGGGCAAGCGCCAGCCCCAAGCGGCGAAGGCCTCTTTGGACATCATGTTCTGCACGGCGAGGATCACCGCCAGCGAGACGAAGAGACCGAAGGTCGCCGTGATCTGGATGAAGCTCGTGTAGAAGCCGCGCTTTTCATCGGGCACGTGTTCGGCCACGTAGATCACCGCGCCGCCGTATTCGCCGCCGAGCGCCAGCCCCTGCAGCACGCGAATGGTGAGCAGAATGATTGGCGCGGCGATGCCGATGGAGGCATAGGTCGGCAAAAAGCCGATCAAAGCGGTGGCGCCGCCCATGATCAGCAACGTGACGAGAAAGGCATACTTGCGCCCGATGATATCGCCGATGCGCCCAAAGAAGAGCGCGCCGAAGGGGCGCACGACGAAGCCGACGGCGAACGTGGAAAGGTAGGCGATCAACGCCAGTGTGTCGTTGCCCGGCGGATAGAACAAGGGGGCGATGGTGGTCGCCAAACTCCCGAAGATGTAGAAGTCGTACCACTCGATCACCGTGCCGACGGCCGAGGCGGCGATCACCTGCGGGATCTTGTACTCGCGCACTAGGTCTTCGGAACTCGCCGCAGAGATGGGCACCGAAGGGTTGTTTGCAGCCATGGTTTCTCTCACTCCTCCGTTGTTTTGGTTTCCCTCAAGTCGAGGCGAACATCAAGCCAGTTGTCAGAACGTAAAGACGGTCGCAAATTCCGACCGCACGTTGTGCCATTCGCGTGACGGGATGCCGCGAAACAGCGGCAGCGGCCCGGCGTTGTTGACCGCGCGCGTGCGGTAGAGCGACTGTTCGTAGATGAAGCTGACCCACGTGTTGAGCCGGTATTGCAACGTCGCCGCAAACAGATCGCTCTTGCCGCGATTGGCCGGATTGATGCGTCGGATGTCGCGCGCAAAGCCCTGATCGTAGCTGTAGTGAAGATAGAAGACCCACCCGGCGTTGCGTCCGCGCGGATCGGCGCCGAAGATGCGCGACAGCGGAAAACCGAGGTTGACGAAACCGCCCGCGGCGCGCACAGGACGTTGCGGCGCAACCACCGGTTGGCCGCCGCGCAACCCGAGCACCACCGCCGCCGAGCCATCGATCGACGGCACGCTGACCGTGCTCGTCATGCCGGCCGTGTCGTTGAAGAACGAAAAGAGTTGACCGGCGAAGTAGAAGCGCAGATCCTGACCGCTGTAGAACTTGCCGAGCAAGGTGACGAAGCGGGTCGGCAATTGCGCCTCCAGCGTGTAGCCATAACGACTGCTGCTTGCTTCGACGCCGGTTGGAAAGGCATTGATGATGGTGGCCTTGTCCGCTGCCGACAGGCTCGAAGCACTGACCGCGGCAACGAGGTCGCCGCGCGTCACGATCGCCCGCCGCGCGCCTTGCATGAAGCTGGCGATCAGCTGGGCGGGCGCAACGCCCGGCGCGCGGTCCAGTTGAAACTGCAACACGAATCGCCCTTGAATCTCAGGCCGCTGCGAATCGGCTCCCTGCCGCTCACCGTAAGCCAACTGGTTGCCGATGCCTTCGCGATTCGGCACCACCGCCCCGCCGATCACCACATCGGCAGGCAGGTTGCCGTAGGCTGGCAGCGCGATGGCGA
>CAKZOF010000485.1 GCA_937135995.1 uncultured Pyrinomonas sp. | reverse complement strand
ACACGCTTGTGTGAACTTTGATCGCGGTTATTCGGGTGCTCTCTCGTCCAGACTAACGATTTTAGCGGCTTGGGCGGATTGGCACAGGGCTTGTTGTTGAGTCAAGCGTCGAGCAACCAGCTCGAATCGATTTTCGAGGAGGAACAGATGAGGCTTTCAAAGGTCAAGTATGTGATCGTATTCATGATAGTCTTCTGCTTCGGCGTGCTGCTCGCTTGGGGAGCAAAGCGTTGGTGGCAACAGCCGGCGACCACGCCAGGACAAGTCGTCGCTTTCATTCTCGATCCAGAGGGGCACGTCGAAGGCGCTGCCCTAGACAACGGCGATCAGGTTCGCTTTGGCCCGCAGGCAGGCGAGATTGTCGTTTCGCGCGTCAAGATCGGTGATCGTCTCGTGGCGACCGGACGGGCCGGGACCCGGTCTGAATACGGGCGCGAAGTTCGTGCCGAGACGCTGCAGATCGCCGGTCAAACTGTGTAGATCATCCCTTCACGACCCAAAAGACCCAAACACGGCCCAGCGCTGCCGCCAGGTCCCGGCGCCGAAAGAGGGCCGATGGCTTCTGAAGGGAGCATGACGACGGCGCAGGGCACGATCAAGCTCGTGATTGTTGATGGGCGCGGTCAAGCGCGCGGTTATGTGCGCAATCCGCAAGCCGATGCGCCGCTCAACGCCCAAGGCAAGTTTGATGTGCGGGCCATCGTCGGCGAAGGGACGTTCTTCGTCACCTACGAATCCGGTTTCGACATCGGTCTGTACCGCGAACCTTATCGCGGTTCCGTGCCGCTCGTCTCTGGCGAGATCGCCGAAGATTTCGCTTATTATCTCGCCAAATCTGAGCAGATCCCATCCGCCGTGATGCTGGGCGTGCTCGTGCGGGCGCGCGAGAACGGCGACCACTTCATCGAAGCCGCTGGCGGCATCATGATTCAGATCATGCCCGGCGCGGACGAACAGACCGTGCGCGCCATCGAATCTTCCGTCGGGCGAACGCCGCACACGACGACCATGATCCGCCACGGAGCGCGCCCCATCGATCTGCTGCAAACGGCGCTCGGTGATGTGCCGTTCCAGGTGCTGGAAGAAAGAGCGGTGGAATTCGCTTGCACCTGTTCACACGCGCGCGCGCTCGCTCTGATCTCGGCGATGAACGCGGAAGAGATCCGCGCCATGCTCGAAGAGGATCGCGGCGCGGTGATGACCTGCCATTTCTGCAATGCGACCTACCACGTGAAGGAGGCGGAACTGGAGGGGGTTCTTCGCCGCGTCGAAGAAGAAGCAGCCGCAACGAAACGCGGCGAGTAGGCGCGCGTCTTGGAGTCACGAGATAAGCGCGGGAAGGGATTCAAGTGGGACGCGTGAAGCGAGAAACGATCCGCTTCGCGCGTTTTTCGTGCCACCGTTCTAACGTGAAGAGGTGCCGGGCGTAAGCAGATCGTAGTTGCCGAGTTCGCGATTCTGGGCGTCGAGCGCGCCAATGGCTTCCGAGGTCTCTTCGAGCATCTGCTTGGTCATCGCGATGGAGTCGCTCAACTGCTCGAAATCGATCATGGAAACGCGCTCCGGCGTCGGCAGCGCGACGACTTGATCTTTGACCAACCCGAAGAAGTTTTCGATCGACTGGAGTTGTCCTTCGACCAAGCGAACCGACCGTTCGAGTTCGTCGAACGCGGCCAGCCGGCGCTTCAAGATAGCGACGTTGGCCTGCTGGATACGCCGTTCGCGCTCGTCGGTAGCCTCTTCGACGGCGCGTTCGGCTTGCCGCAACTGATTTTGAATTGCTTTTCGGTCGATCGATCGCAGATGTCTTTTGCGCCGCCGATAGACGTCGAGCAGGTCAACGAAATCTTCCCAGCGCTGGTCCAGACTGCGCAGGTTGGCCGGAATCTCGCGCGCGCCGGTGAGCCGCTTGTAATCCTTGTAGATTTGCTCCTTGATGTGGCCGAGGTAGTTCACCGCCTCGCGTTCGCGCGGGTCGAAGCTTTCGATGAGCCGTTGCCGTTGGCGACGGCGTTCTTCCAGCGCCTCGCGCCGATGACGCTGGTCCACCAACCGGCGATAGACGGAACTGGCTGGAACGGTGGAAAGGTAGAGCAACTCACTGATGAGCGCGAAGATAAGCGGGATCAGCGACTGCGTGTAGGCGGCGGCGACAGCGAACCCGGCCAACCCCCAGAAATTAGCCGGTTCGCGCAACGCTTCTTTCAAGTACTCCAAGTTGTTCTTCGTCCTCTCCATCATACTCGCGTCGGACGCCGGAAGCGCTGATCAACGCTTGGCTATCTGCGTATCCTCGTTGCGATCTTCGGCGTCGGCCGCCGGAAGCGCCCCGCGGTCGCCGCTCGCACCGCTCGGCAACATACCCATCTGCCGTTTGTATTCGAGCAGCCGCTCGTGCAACTGCATGTCCATCGCCTCGCGCTCGATCTCCTGCATTTGCGATTCGACGGAAGAGGCGCCGAGCTGCATCTTGGCCTCGGCGGCGGCAACGCGACGATCGATCCGCTCGCGCATCTCGTTGAAGGTCGAAGCATCGTCGCCGAGCTGAAAAGCCTCCATCGTTTGCGCGAGCTGTTCCTGCAACTTGGCCTGTTTCGATTGGTTGATGAGCTGCATCGCCTCGGCGGTGCGTCGCTGCATCTGCAGGATGTAGTTGTCGCGCGCTTTGATCGCTTGCTGAGATGCTTGCCGCGCGTGTTCGAGTTGCTGCGAGGTGCGCTGCAGATCCATCTGCGCTTGCTGAAGTTGACCGATGTAGGCCGTGGCGATGTCGTCGCGCCCCATCTTGATCGCCGCTTTGATTTTGGAATCGAGGTCGGCGATCTGCTCTTCGAGCCGCTGTTTAGAGCGTTCGAGCAGCTTCTCGGTGGCGATCACCTGCGCGACCGACGAGTTCAGTTCCGGCACGCGGTCGCGCATGTCGCGGATCGTCTGCTGCAGAATGAGTTCGGGGTCTTCCGCCTTTTCGACCAATCCGCCGAAGAGCGCCCGCACGGAACGTTTCAATCTCTTCCAAAGTCCCATTTTTGGCCTCCAGCAAGCGACCGGCAAAGCTTTTGTACGATGCCGACGCCAATGCGGTTTCAAGCGTGAACGCGCTCGCCCCCGACCGAAGTATATCAGGAAGCGCGCGGGGAAGCCTAGATGAAATCGGGAGACGCACCCGACGACTGAATCGAAAGCTTCCAACGCGAGATCAAAGCGCCCGAAGAGGCTAGAGGACGGCGACTCAATGGGCAGGACGACGAAACTTCCAAGAGAACGGCCTTCGCCCGAGAGGCTAAAAATTACATTTCGATCACGAAAGCTAGGCGAAATCCGTGCGATTCGAAAGCAGGACAACGGCGCGGGGACGCGTTGCTCATGACAACGCCTTTGATTGCGACGAAAAAGTGCCAACAAGTTTTCCGTCCGCTTAGCGCGTCGCTCGTACCCATACCTTTGACTGCGGTCTTGCGCGATGAGGCGGATCGCTGCTTCGAGGCTTGGCGTCAACGCCCAATGTCTCGCCGGTAGTGCAGGCCCTCCCAGCTTATGCGCTCCGCCGCGCGATAACAGCGCGCCAGAGCTTGATCGAGCGTCGGCGCCGCCGAGGCCACGCCAAGCACGCGCCCACCCGCCGTGCGCCATTCGCCCTGTGGGCCTCTTTCAGTTCCGGCATGGAAGATCTCCACGCCCGAAACCTCGGCCGCCTCTTTCAAACCGCGGATCACCGCTCCCATCTCGACGCGCTCTGGGTACCCGCGCGCCGCGAGCACCACGCAGGCCGAGGCGCCGTCGGCCCACTCAACATCCGTTTCGCCTAGACGTCCTGCGGCGACCGCGTCGAAGATCGCCACTAGATCGCTGCGCAAACGAACGAGAATGGCCTGCGCTTCTGGATCGCCCAGTCTGACGTTGTATTCGAGCACGCGCGGCCCTTCCGGCGTCAACACCAAGCCGAGGTAGAGGACGCCACGAAACTCCAAACCTTCGGCACGCAGCCCTTCGAGCGTTGGTTCCACCGTCTGGCGCACGACCCGTTCGCGCGTCGCCGGATCGAGCACGTCCGGTCCAGTGACGGCACCCATTCCGCCAGTGTTCGGGCCAGTGTCACCTTCGCCGACCCGTTTGTGATCGCGCGCCGGCGGCATCAAGCGCGCCGCGCGGCCATCGGTCCAGAAGATCACTGAAGCTTCGCGCCCCTCGAGCGCTTCCTCGATGACGACGCGCGCGGCGGCAGCGCCCAGCCGACGCTGGACCATCAGCTCTTGGACGGCTCGCTCGGCCTCCGCCCGGTCGCGCGCGACGACGACGCCCTTGCCTGCCGCGAGGCCATCGGCTTTGATCACCACCGGGGCTTCGGGGCCGCCGAACTCACCGCGACGCAAGATGGCGATGGCCTCTTCGGCTGAGTCGGCGACGCGAAAACGCGCCGTCGGGACGCGGTGCCGGGCCATGAACTCTTTGGCGAAGACCTTGCTCGCTTCCAACCGCGCGGCGCTCGCCGCTGGGCCGACGATCCGCAAACCACGCGTGGTGAATTCATCGACGATGCCGCGCGCAAGCGGCGCTTCTCCACCGACAACGGTTAAATCCACCCGCTCGTCTTCGGCGAGACTGGCGAGCGCGGTCACATCGGTGGCGGCGATCGGCACGCAGCGCGCGATCTCGGCGATGCCAGCGTTGCCCGGCGCGCAAAGCAGTTCGAGCGGCCGCGCCGACGTGCGCTGCAACGCCCACAGGATGGCATGCTCGCGCCCGCCGGAACCGACGACGAGTATCTTCATCGAACGAATCGCTCCTCAAACGGACGGTGTAGCGGCATATTCTACGAAGCTCCGGAGAGGATTCACAAGCGCGCTCTTCGAGCCGGGGTCACGGTTCTTTGACAAGCACGGCCAGATCACATGTTGTCACTGGCAAAATCATCGATGCAGAAGAGTGGGGTCACGGTTCTTTGACAAGCACGGCCAGATCGCTGACGTGCTCTTCTGTGAAGGGACCGCGTAACTGGACGTTGTAGCGACTCAAGAGCCAGAGTTCGGGCATGATCTCGGCGATCAGCGAGCCGGCATCGAAGACGCGCACCATCGCGCTTTCCGAGACGACAATGGCGATCGCTTGTGTCACCTTCGAAATCGACGCAGCAGCGAAATGACGGCTGCCCAACCCGAGCGGGATGTCGACGTCGGAAGCGGTGGCGTCCAAATAGCGGCAGGCCGAAACGACTATGCCTTCGTCCGAAATGACGAAGGCGCCATCGAGCTGCGCGAGCTCTTTGACCGTGCCGCGCAGGTTGGGATCCGTGATGTGCTTGACCTCGTCCGGATGGCAGGCGAGCGGATCGAGGATGAGCGGGCGCGAATGGGCGAGCACGTTGTCGGCATCGCCTACCGTAAAG
Source organism: uncultured Pyrinomonas sp. (assembly GCA_937135995.1). Lineage (GTDB taxonomy): Bacteria > Acidobacteriota > Blastocatellia > Pyrinomonadales > Pyrinomonadaceae > Pyrinomonas. The sequence continues at coordinate 1,099 of CAKZOF010000485.1, read as the reverse complement.
AGCGTGCCGATGCGACGCCCCTCGCGCCCCTCGCGCGCGATCTCCACCGCCAGTTCGATCGTCGGATGAAGGACCTCTTTGTTGCACCACCGTGCGCGTTCGCAAATTCGATCGAAAAGCATTCTTCGTCCGATCCTCTTGCAACTACTCTATTGAATTGAACCGCTGCCGCTGGCTTCGCGCTCCGTTCAGCTCAAAATCTTTCGCCGACCGAAGCTCTTTCTCTCGAGCGGCGCAATTAAACTTCTTCTTCCGGCTGCTGTTCGATGGCCTCGAGCACGCCGAGCTTGGTCCAGAACTTGCGCTTGATCTGCCGATCGTAAAGATACCACTTCCAGCGCATGAACTCCTCTTCGTAATTGCCAGCCAAGAAACCCACAGGGATCTCGAAGCCGCCCGCTTCCCGCCGACCACCGCCGTAGTAGCGCCCCGATTCGCTGCTGCCCAGCGCCTCTTTGAGGAAGGCGTCCGGGTTGAGCGTCGCTTTGCGCGTGCGCAGGCTGCCGATGACCATCTCGCGCTCGCCCGGTTTGATGACGATGCCGTAGACGATGGCCGTGTGCACGTTCTCTTCGGTCAGCAAAAAGTCCGCTGCCTGCGGGATCGCGTCGCGGTCCTCGTACCGGACGTAGCCGACGCCGGCGATGCTGTAGTTGTCGCGCACGACGCGCGCTTCGAGCGCCGTCTTGATGATGTCCATTGCCTTGCGCGAGCGCTCGATCGAGAGGATCGCCGCCAGCGTCGTCTGGTTGACGAAATCCGATAGGTAAGCGGCCGCCAGATAGTCTTCGCGACGAGCACGCACCATACCGCCCGTCTCGCTTCTGATGCCGTGCATGAGCGCCGTTGCCAGACGCACGTGGCTTTCGTCGCTGCGATCGAGCGGAAGCAGTCCCTGCTCCAGATACTCCGTGTAGATCGTCGCCGTCGCGCCGACTTGCCGAATGTCGACGAACTCGGCTTCGACGACGTTCTGAAACTCGTGGTGATCGACGATCGCCAACACCGGCACGCCAGCCTCGGCGAGCCTTTCCGTCAGACGCGTGGTCGTCGTCCCCTGCGTATCGACAAAGACGCTCGCTTGATAACGTCTGACATC
>CAKZOF010000484.1 GCA_937135995.1 uncultured Pyrinomonas sp. | reverse complement strand
CCCGACGACGTGCGGTTCGCGCTCTTTGATCTCCACCGCACCGAGCCACACCGTTTCGATGAGATTAGCGCTGGCCCGACGACGCAACTCCGCGAGCATCGCGATTTCGTCCGTGCGCGTGGCGACGATGATCTTGCCGCAGACATCATGCGGGATGGCGCGCTCGCGGCAGAATCGGACCAGTTCTCGGCCACCTTCGCACGCTAGTCGAGCCTTGAGACTGCCCGGGCGATAGTACACGCCGGAGTGAACGACGCCGCTGTTGCGCCCCGATTGATGGAGCGCGAGCGAGCTTTCCTTCTCCAAGACAACAAGGCGCGCGCGGGGGAACCTCTCGGTCAAACGCCAAGCGGTCGCCACTCCGATGATGCCGCCGCCGATGAGCGCGAAATCGTACATCGCTCGCAAGCTAGCACACACCCGCCGAAGCCCTCGAGCTCGCTTGCGCCGCGTTGCGCAACAAACGCGCAGGGATGGAAGACGACGATTCGGCGTGCGGCGCGACGGCTTCCGTGGGAGCGCGCGAAACTTGTTTTTCCGTGCCGCAACCGCGAAATCGGTTCGCCGTCAACGCGGAAAAGCGACTGGCCGCGTTCTCTCCCGCTCGACCTGTTGCGCTTTCAACCGTTGCGCTTCGGCGAACTCACGCGCCGCATCGCGGTCGCGCCCGAGTCGTTTGTACACGCGCGCGAGGATATAGCGCGTCTCCGCGTCGCGCGGAAGGGCAGCAGTGGCCTTCTCCAGCGGAGCCAACGCCGCGCGCGCATCGCCTTCCTTGAAGAGCAGTTTGCCCAAGAGCGCGTTGGCCTCCGCCGAAGCTGGATTGATTCTCAGAGCCGCTTCGACGCTCGACCGCGCGGCGCTGCGGCGCCCCGTCGCGTCGTAGAGCACGGCGAGGTAGTAGAGCGTCCAAAAATCTTGCGGCAGACGTTTCCGTTCCCGCTCGAAACAAGCGATCGCGTCCTCGTGCTGCCCGAGCATCAACAGCGCGAGTCCCAGCGAGTAATCGAGGCGCGGCAAAGCAGGGTCCAGCGCGGCGGCAGCGCGCAACCTCTCCACCGCCCCCTTGTAGTCGCCCGCCGCCAGCGCTGCTTGTCCGACGAGCAGCAGCGCCACCGGCTTCCCTTGCGCGCTCTGCTCCAAGAGGTGAACCACTCTTTCATGCTCGGGCTGTCCGCTTCGCAGCAACGCGAGTCCCAAACTGTAGAGCGTCACGACGTCTCGCTCCGCGTCGTCGAGCGCGTCGCGCAACAACGCGATGGCTTCTGCGTCGCGCCCGAGTTCGACCAACACTGCGCCGAGCAAGCGTCTAGCCTGTTTCGACTCCGGGAAAGCGGCGAGATACGCGCGCAAAGCGTGGGCCGCGCGCTCCGCTTGTCCCATGCGGTAGAAGGCGATCCCCATGTTCAACCACACGGGCGTCAGTTCCGGCGAGAGTTCGAGCGCGCGTTGGTAGCTGGCGATGGCTTCATCGTAACGGCCCAAGCGCGCGAGCGCCGCCCCGAGGTTGGCGTGCGCTTCGGCGTAATCGGGCGCCAATCGAAGCACGGTGCGATATTCGGCCACGGCGCGCTCGAAGTCGCCGCGTCGTTGCCATTCCACGGCCTGCGCGAAATGCGTCGCCACGTCGGATGCCTGCGCGAAGAGCAGCAGACTCAAGAAGAACGCGTGCATCTTGGCATCTAGATGGATCTTCAG
>CAKZOF010000483.1 GCA_937135995.1 uncultured Pyrinomonas sp. | reverse complement strand
GCGCATTCTCGATGCCGGCTGCGGCACGGGGCTGCTCACGCTTTCGCTGCTGCGCGTGCTCCATCGCCCGGCGCGCATCGCCGCCGTGGATCTTTCGGCTTCGTCGCTCAACACAGCACGTCGAGCGGTCGTTCAGCAACACGCCCTTCGCCGCCACGCGGTGGAGTTCTTCCAAGCGAACATCCTGTCGCTGCCGTTCGCCGATGGCTCATTTGATCTCGTCGTCACCAGCGGCGCGCTTGAATACGTCCCGCTAGACGACGGCTTGCGAGAACTGGCGCGCGTCCTCGCACCGGGCGGCTATCTGGTCCACCTGCCCGTGCGCCCTTCTCCGGCGAGCAAACTCCTCGAACTCATCTTTCGCTTTCGCGCTCATCCATTCGACGAGATCATCGCCGCCACCAACCGCCACTTTCGCATCCTGCTCAATCATCGCTTCGCGCCGTTTGAACCGATCGGCTGGACCAAGATCGCCATCCTCGCGCAAAAGAACTGAGGCGCGTTGCCGGACGCCCCCGTTTGGTTTATAAAAGCCGGTTCATGGAACCTCTATCCAAAGAGGGCTTGGCGCGCGGCATCCGCCGTTGGGATCTCGTCGCCATCGCCATCAACGCGATCATCGGGGCGGGGATCTTCGGCCTGCCGGCAAAGGTCTTCGCTCTCATCGGGTCTTACAGCATCATCGCATTCGCCGTTTGCGCGCTGGTCGTCGCGCTCATCGTCCTCTGCTTTGCCGAAGTCGGCAGCCGGTTCGACGCCACCGGCGGGCCGTACCTGTACGCGCGCGAAGCCTTCGGCCCAACGATCGGCTTCGAGGTCGGGTGGTTGCTCTGGCTCGTGCGCGTGACGGCCTTTGCGGCAAACTGCAACCTGCTGGTCCAGTACGCGGGCTACTTCTGGCCGCCGGTCGGCTCCGGCGCACCGCGCGCCGCCTTGATCACCGGCATCGTCCTTCTGCTGGCCGCTGTCAACATCCTCGGCGTGCGCGAAACGGCGCTAGTCAGCAACCTCTTCACCATCGGCAAATTGATCCCGCTCGTGATCTTGGTCGCCGTCGGGATCTTTTTCATTGCGCCGGAGAACTACTCGTTCGACGTCGTCCCCGATTACGGCGCTTTTTCGACGTCGGTGTTGCTCCTCATCTACGCCTTCACCGGATTCGAGATGGCCGTCATCCCGGCAGGCGAGGTGCGCCATCCGCAACGCGACGTTCCGTTTGCCGTGCTCACCGCGATCGCCCTCGTCGCCGTGCTCTTCATCCTCATCCAAACGGTCTGCATCGGAACGCTGCCCGAACTGGCGATCTCGGAAAGGCCGCTCGCCGATGCGGGCAGTCGCTTCATGGGAGCCGCCGGCGGCGCGCTCATCTCCGCTGGCGCGATCGTTTCCATCGTCGGCAACTTGAACGTCGTCCTGCTCGCTGGCTCGCGCATGCCGTTCGCCATGGCCGAGCGCGATCAACTCCCACGTGCGTTGGCGGCGACGCACCGCCTCTTTCACACGCCGCACGTCGCGATCCTCACGACGGCAGCGCTGGTGCTCGTCCTGACGCTTTCGGGAACGTTCATCTACGCCTTGACAGTCAGTGCGATCACGCGACTGGTGATCTACGCAGCGACGTGCGCCGCGTTGCCCGTCTTGCGTCGGCGCGACCATAGGCCGCCCGGATTTCGCGCTCCTGCGGGAACGCTCGTCGCTCTTCTTGCGCTCGGCCTGATCGTGTGGCTGCTCGCCAACAGCACATGGCGCGAGGCGCGCGATGCGCTAATGGCAGCGCTTTTCGGACTTGCGGTCTATGCCCTCTACCGAGCGGCAAAGAGGAGAGCGCGCGCGGCGGTTGCGCCGCGCGACGAAGAACAAGCAGCAACTCCTGCGAAAAGATGAAGAGGTGCCGCGCCTCAGCGCTCTGCGTGATAGACGATGCGCCCGTCGACGACCGTCAACAGAACGCGCGTCTTTTCGATCTCGATGGGGTCGAGGCGAAAGATGTCCTGCGACAGCATTACCATGTCGGCCAGCATGCCGGGCGCGATCCGTCCCTTCTCCTTTTCAGCGAACTCCGCGTAGGCCGAGCCGACGGTGTAAGCGCGCACTGCCTCTTCCACTGTGATCTTCTGTGCGGGGACCCATCCGTTCGGATTCTTGCCGTCGAGCGTGCGCCGCGTCACCGCTGCGTAAATGCCGAGCAACGGGTTGAGCGGCGCGACGGTC
>CAKZOF010000482.1 GCA_937135995.1 uncultured Pyrinomonas sp. | reverse complement strand
GTGGTCCCCAAGCACAAATCGGCAGCGTCTTCGTCTTCGGGTTGGGTCTCTCTTCGGTTCTCGTTCATGATGGTCGCGTCGTTCGGGGGCGAGGAGACGACCAGCGAGGGGACTCGGTTTGCAGCCGGGGGCGCATCCGCGACGACGCGGCCAGTTCCGAGCGTCGCACCGCAGTTGCCGCAGAACTTGTCTTCGGGCGTCACATGCGCGCCGCATGCGGGGCAGTTGGCCATGTTCCCTTGATCTAACAACCTTGACCGATCATCGAACTCGGTCGAGATCAGTTGATGACGTGAAAGCGCAGAAAAGTCTTGCCGACGATGATCTCATCGCCGTCGCGCAGCGGGACGCGCTCGCCGGGCAACAATCGCTTGGTACGATTGACGTACGTGCCATTGGTTGAACCTAGATCCTCGATGAAGTACCCACCGCTTTCGCGCCAGATACGCGCATGACGGCGCGAGACCTTGACCTCGGGGTCATCCGCGTCGAGATCGACATCCGGAAAGATGCCATTGTCGGCGTCCCACCGGCCGATTTGCGCCTCGTCGGTTTCGAGCAAGAACTCTTTGCCCGCCGAGTGGCCGCGTTCAATGACGAGCTTGGCGTGCGCGCGACGAAGATCGCTTCTGCCAGCGCGCGGCGTTGCCTCGACGCGCCACACTTGACCGCTCGTCTCCGCCGCTTCATCTGCGGGCGGAGCTTCTGCGCGGCGTAGTCGCATCCCGCATTCATCGCAGTAGTGCGACCCATCGAGGTTTTCCGTGCCACAGCGGGCGCAGGTGATCATACAGCCGACCAAATTTCGTGCGCTTCGTCGAGGCACGAAGGCGAAGCTTTTTCCGGTCGCGCCGTTCAGCGCAACAAAAGCATTCTAGCGCGAAACAATCCAGTGCGCCAACTCGTTGATTTTCCGCCGACTGAACGGTTTGGGATCGGCTCCGGAAGTGGCGCATAATTTTCTCTTGCGCCCGACAACGACGCCCGATGATGGTGGCCCGAAGTCGCAAAAAAGGTTGAAACCGGCGGCCCCGCTCGAACGTAAAAGCGTTATGGTTCGGCAAACCCCGATCCGTTGACCGCCCGCGTGTTGTCGAAACGGTCGGTGTCCGACGCACTAGAGAGCACGGATGGAGTAGAAAGAGATGGCTTTAAGCCGCAAGAGAAAGATCATCATCGCCTCTTCGGTGGCGCTCGTGCTGACGATCATCATCGTCGTCAGCATCTTTGCCAGTCGGCGCGAAGAGCCCGAAGTGACCACGGCGCGCGTCGAGGTACGCCCGGAACTGCGTTCGATCGTCACGGCATCGGGTGAAGTCCGCCCGATTCGGTTCCTCAATCTGACGAGCGAAGTGGCCGGACGCATCGAAGAGATCTACGTCAACGCCGGAGATTACGTGCGCAAAGGGCAACCGTTGGTTCGGCTCGATCCGACACAACTGCAAGCACAAGAGCAAGCGCAGTTTGCCGCCGTGCAGGCTGCTTTGAGCGATGTGCAAAGCGCGCGCACGCAGGTTGCAGCGGCTGAAAATCAGGTAGCGCAGGCGCAGCAAAATCTCGCCGCCGCCGAAGCCGCGTTGGCGCAAGCGCGACAGCAGGTCGTCGCCGCGCAGACGGACGTGGACCGCGCACAGGTCGATTTCAACACCGCGCAGCGCGAACTCCGGCGCGTCACCGAACTGGTGGAAGCGGGTGTTGCCTCGCGCTCCGAGTACGACGCCGCGCGCGATCGGTACGAGCAAGCGCGCGTCGCGCTGCGGGCGGCGCAGGCGCGCTTGGAGCAACAACGCATCGCCATCGAAGAGGCCAAGGCGCGCGTCAATCAGCAGCGTATCGCCGTGCGCGACGCGCGCAACGGCGTGGAGCGTGCGCGCGCCAGCGTCCGTTCAGCCGAAGCGCGCGCTGATCAGGCACAGGCGCTGTTGCGCGGTCAAGCGAGCCAACGGGCTAAAGCGACGCAGTACTCACCGTTGACCGGCGTGGTCGCCGACATCCAAGCGCGCGTCGGGCAGTTCGCCGTCGCCGGGCTTTCGACCACCCCGCTCATGATCATCGCCGACATGTCGACGATCAACGTCGAAGTGAACGTCGACGAGACGGAGATCGCGCGCGTTGAGGTGGGCCAACCGGCCAAGATCAAAGTGGACGCGCTTGGCGAGCGCGAACTCGACGGCGTGGTGACGCAGAAGAACCCGCTCGCCGTCGGCAAATCCGATCTGCAGGGCGGCGGCATCTCCAATCGCATCAACGTGCAGGAGGCCAAAGAGTTCAAGGTCGTCATCGAACTGCGCAACCTCGCCGACGACGTGCGCGACGCGTTGCGTCCCGGCATGAGCGCGACGGCGACGATCATCACCGAAGTGAAACGAGACGTGCTCGCCGTGCCGCTGCAAGCGCTGGTCGAAAAGGCGGCGACGCCTGCGCCAACGCCCGCGGCGACGCCCACGGCGGCGAACGGACAAACGCGTCCAAAGACGATCAAAGGCGTCTACGTGCTCGATGGTAACAAGGTCAAGTTCGTCGAAGTGACCACCGGGATCACGGGCGAGAACGAGATCGAGATCACGGGCGGACTGCAACCCGGCGCGGAGATCGTCACCGGTCCGAGTCGGGTGTTGCGCGAACTCAAAGACGGCGCCACCGTCCGACGGCAGACGCGCCGGTCCACCAACACCAACTCCAATTCCAGATCGTGAGAGCGGAAGCTTCGATCATGAACGAAACCACATCGACGGTCGCCGACGAAGTCTCGTCCTACGGCGAAATACTGGCGCGCGACGGCGTGCCCGCCGCTTTGATCTCCATGCGCGACATCTGGCGCACATACCAGATGGGCGAAGAGCAGGTACATGCCTTGCGCGGCGTGTCGTTCGACGTGCAGCGGGGCGAATACGTCGCCATCATCGGCCCATCGGGGTCGGGCAAATCGACGCTGATGAACATCATCGGGTGTCTCGATACGCCGACGCGCGGGCGTTACTGGATCAACGGCAAACTGGTCTCCGAGATGGACGATGACGAACTGGCGCGTATCCGAAACAAGGAGGTCGGTTTCGTCTTTCAGACCTTCAACTTGTTGCCGCGCGCCACGGCGCTGCATAACGTCGAACTGCCGCTCATCTACGCCGGCGTCCCCGCCGCCGAACGACACGAGCGAGCCAAGCGCGCGCTCATGTCGGTTGATCTGGCGGATCGGATGACGCACAAGCCGAACGAACTATCGGGCGGACAACGGCAGCGCGTGGCGATCGCGCGGGCGCTCGTCAACCATCCGTCGATTCTGCTCGCAGACGAGCCGACCGGCGCGCTCGATACGGCCACGAGCCGCGAGATCATGAACCTGTTCGAGCGTTTGCACGCCGAAGGGAACACGATCATCGTCGTCACACACGAGCCGGAAGTGGCCGCGCGCGCCCACCGCATCATCTCCATTCGCGACGGACGGATCGAGAAAGACGAAAGGATCAAATAGCGACGCGCGCCGGCGGAAGCGACGAGGCATGCGGTTGACGGCTCTATTCGGAGAAGCTTTTCGTCTCGCGCTGTGGAGTCTGCGCGCTAACAAGCTGCGCACCTTTTTGACGCTGCTCGGCATAATCGTCGGTGTCGCCGCCGTGATCACGGTGGTGACGATCATCAAGGGACTGGACCAAACGGTCGCCAATACCTTCTCCTCGCAAGGTTCGACCGTGTTCAGCGTCTCCAAGCGTCCGATGGTGATCCTCTCGCGTGAAGACCTCGTGCGCTTCAACAAGCGCAAGGATGTCACCGAAGAGGATGCAGAAGCGCTCGCGCGCGCTTGCTCTTCCTGCTGGCGTATCGGGATCGCGGCCAACAGCCCGAACGCGCTCGTCAAATACGGCGACCAGAAATCGGAGAACGTCCTCGTGCGCGGCATCAGCCTCTCGATGTTCGCCATCGACGACGTCAACCTCGCGGCCGGGCGCACGTGGACCGAGACCGAAGGCGCAGCCGCGCGCCACGTCTGCGTCGTCGGCGCCGACATCCTTGCCAATCTGTTCGGCGGCGCATCGCCGGAAGAGGTGCTCGGGCGCACGTTGCGCATCGCCGGGCAACCTTTCGAGATCATCGGTGTGGCCGAAAGGTTGGGAAGCATCTTCGGCTTTTCACGCGACAATTTCGTCTACATCCCGTACGAGGCTTATCGGCGCGTCTTCGGCGGGCGCACGTCCATCATCATCTTCGTGCAAGCGCGAAACGCCGAAGAGTTGGAGGCGACCAAGGACGAGGTGCGCACCATCATGCGCAACCGTCGCGGCAAAACTTTTCTCGACGAGGACGACGGCTTTGCGCTCGAAACGCAGGACGTCTTTCTCGATCTCTACCAGAAAGCGACGTCGAACATCTATCTGGTGACAATCGGTGTGGCGGCCATTTCGCTCGTTGTCGGCGGCATCGTCGTGATGAACATCATGCTTGTGTCGGTCACCGAACGGACCCGCGAGATCGGGATTCGCAAGGCGGTGGGCGCACGCCGGCGCGACATCTTGACGCAGTTTCTCGTCGAGGCCGTCACTTTGACGGCCATCGGCGGCGCCATCGGCGTCGGGTTGGGATTCGGCACGGCCTATGGGCTTGCACTCGTGTTGGGCTTCCCCGTGTTGATCAGCGTGTGGTCGGCTGTGCTCGGCGTCGGCGTCTCGTCGGCGGTCGGCGTCGCCAGCGGTCTTTGGCCGGCGTGGAAGGCGGCGCGGCTCGATCCGGTGGAAGCTTTGCGTGCTGAATAGAAATGCTTCGAGATCGCTTTCAAGAGTCTGTCTCGATCGCGCTCGACGCGTTGCGCGCCAACAAGCTGCGTTCTGCCCTCACCGTGCTCGGCGTCGCCATCGGCGTCGTGACGGTCATCTTCATGGTCTCCATCATTCAAGGGTTGAACCGCGCCTTTGCTGAGCAGATCGAATCCTTGGGTTCCAACACCATCTTCATTTCGAAGTTCGATCCGAGTTTCGGTCGTCCGCCCACGGCCGAAGAGCGACAACGCAAGGACTTGACCGTGGAGGATGCGGCTGCCATCGAGCGCGAGGCGCGTGCGGTAGCGGGCGTTGCACCGATCAAACGCAAGCTCGCCACTAGCGTCCGTCGCGCCGAACGACAGACCGATACGCCCATACTGTTCGGCGTCACGCCATCATATGAATTCACCCTCTCACAGTATGTCGGGCGCGGGCGATTTATCACGGAGTACGATTTGAACGAACGGAGCAACGTCTGCGTCTTGGCGCAGGATGTCGTGCGCGCCCTCTTCCCCGCAGAAGAGCCGCTCGACAAAGAGGTGCGGATCGAAGGGCGCCCTTTTCGCGTCGTCGGCATCATGGAGCCTTTGGGCAACTTCTTCGGCCAATCGCGAGACAACGCCGTCTTCATCCCGCTGTCGACGTTCGAAAAATATTACGGCGGAACGGAAGCCCCGTTTCCGGAAGTCCTCTTCTTCATCATCGTGCGCCCGCGCACGCGGGCCGACGTGCCCAAAGCGGTGGATGAGATCACGGACATCTTGCGACGCCGGCGCCAAGTTCCAGCGGGCGCGCCGAACAACTTCGGCGTTTCGACGCAAGACAGCCTGCTCGATTTCTACAATCAACTGACCGGCGCGACAGCCTTGGTGCTGACGGCCATCTCGTTCGTCGCCTTGATGATCGGCGGCATCGGCGTGATGAACATCATGCTCGTCTCGGTCACTGAGCGAACCAAAGAGATCGGGATTCGCAAGGCGGTGGGCGCACGCCGGCGCGACATCTTGACGCAGTTTCTCATCGAGGCCGTGGCGTTGACGCTCA
>CAKZOF010000481.1 GCA_937135995.1 uncultured Pyrinomonas sp. | reverse complement strand
ATCGGTCTCGACAACGCGCCGCACGAGCACCTCTTTGCTCATACGGTAGCGGATCAGATCGGCCACGGAAACGATCTTCAAACCGTGCTCGCGCGCGAACGCTTCGAGCTGCGGAAGGCGCGCCATGGTCCCGTCCGGGTTCATGATCTCGCAGATGACGCCCGCCGGATACAATCCAGCGATGCGCGCCAGATCCACGATCGCTTCCGTCTGGCCGGGACGCACGAGCACGCCGCCGCGACGCGCGCGCAACGGGAAGACGTGGCCGGGGCGCGCCAGATCCGAGGGCTTGGTTTTCGGATCGACCGCCGTCAGAATGGTGGTCGCGCGATCGGCAGCCGAAATCCCCGTGGTCACGCCGCGCCGCGCGTCGATCGAGACGGTAAACGCCGTGCCGAAATTCGATGTGTTGTCTTCGGTCTGCATCGTCAGATGCAGCTCGCGACAACGCTCTTCGGTCAACGCCAGACAGATCAAACCGCGCGCGTGCGTCGCCATGAAGTTGATGATCTCGGGCGTGACCTTTTCCGCCGCGCACGCTAGATCGCCTTCGTTCTCGCGATCTTCGTCATCGACGATGATGATCATGCGGCCTTCGCGCAGGTCCGCCGCGGCATCCTCGATCGAAGCGAAAGGCATAAAGGCTCTCGTTGAAGCGAAAATCTTCTCCATAAAGAATACTACTCCGATTCGGCGCGGCACCGAAAACGCCGACGCGCGGGGAACAGCTCGCTCGGCATCGCTGGCAGCACGCTTCGCGAACGCCTTATTACGAAAGTGCAATCTTTTCGCGCCCGTGCGTCAACATCCGTTCGACGTATTTGGCGATGATGTCTGCTTCCAGATTGACTTCGTCGCCGGGTTGTAGATACCGCAGGTTGGTCGCTTCCCACGTCTTCGGGATGATGGCGACATCGAAATGTTCATCCGCGAGCGCGGCGATGGTCAGACTGATTCCTTCGACGGCGACCGAGCCTTTGAAGACTAGGTAGCGCCCGAGTTCGGGCGGATAGGCGATCCGCACCGTCCACGATTCGCCGTGGCTTTGAACTTCGAGCAGACGCCCGCGACCATCGACGTGCCCCTGCACGATGTGTCCGCCGAGTCGCGTCGCAAGCGTCAAGGCGCGTTCGAGGTTGACGCGCGACCCGACCTGCAACCTGCCCAACGTGGTGCGCTGCAACGTTTCGCGCGAGCAATCGGCGGCGAAAGACTGCGGACCGATTTCGCGCGCCGTCAAACAGACGCCGCTCACGCAGATCGAATCCCCATCGCGCAAGTCTTCCAGCACCGTGTGCGCTTCGATGACGAGTCGTCCATTGTCGCCGCGCCGCTCGACGGCGCGTACCGTGCCGACTTCTTCCACTATGCCGGTGAACATCTTCAAACCGTCTTCGTCTGCCGAGGAGTTGCTGCCGTTCAGCGAGCCTCGGTCAATCCTCGCGCGCGCGCAACTTCCATCATGCGTTGAAAGGCCTCTTCGATGGAAAGCTCCGTCGTATCGATGACCACGGCATCTTCGGCGATGCGCAGCGGCGAATCGTCGCGCGTCGAATCGCGTTCATCGCGCAGGTTGATCTCGCGCAGCACATCATCGAAGGCGCGATCCTGCATGCGCGCGCGCTCTTCTTCGTAGCGCCGCTGTGCTCTTTCTTCCGGCGTCGCCGTCAGAAAGAACTTGAGATCGGCATTCGGGAAGACCACCGTGCCTGTGTCGCGCCCGTCGAGCACAACGCCGCCGCGCGCCCCCATCTCGCGCTGTCGACGCACCATCTCGCGCCGCACTTCAGGGATGGCCGAAATGATCGATGCCAAATGTGACACTTGCTCCGAACGGATCTCTTGCGAAATGTCTTCGCCGTCGAGCGTGACGCGCACGTCGTTGGGATCGCCGGCGAGTTCGATGCGCGCGCGCCGCGCGATCTCGGCCACTGCTTGACGGTCGTTTATGTTCACTCCCGCGCGCAACACGGCCAGCGCTACGGCGCGGTACATCGCGCCCGTGTCGATGTAAAGGAGATTCAAGGCGCGCGCCAGCATCCTTCCCAAAGTCGATTTCCCGGCGCCGGATGGACCATCGATGGTGATGATCGGTGCTCTGTGGCTCATAACTTCTCAATCGAGCGCTTCTTTGAAAGCAATGATCGCTCTTTCGATCTCCTCGTGCGAGACGTCGTAGTGCGTAACGAAGCGGATCTGTTGGCCGAAGTTCGACGCAAGCACGCCGCGCTCGCGCAGCCGCGCGCAGATCGCTTCAGCACCCTGTTTTGTCTCCGACACATCGCAGATGACGATGTTGGTCACAACGCGCGTCAGATCGAGCCGCACTCCGCGCATCTGTGCAAGCGCTTCGGCCAAGCGCCGCGCCTTCAGGTGATCCTCGTAAAGGCGCGGCGGGCTCTCCTCCAGTGCGATGAGCGCCGCTGCGGCCAACACGCCGGCTTGGCGCATGCCGCCACCCAAAAGCTTGCGCACGGCGCGCGCTTCGCGGATGAAATCGGCGCTTCCGAGCAACATCGAACCGACCGGCGCGCCGAGTCCTTTCGACAAGCAGAACATCACCGAATCGGCCGGACCAGCCAACGCCGCCACCCGTTCATCGAGCGCCACGGCCGCGTTGAAGATGCGTGCGCCGTCAAGGTGCACCGCGATGCCGAGCGCGTGCGCGCGACGGCAAATATCCTCCATCTGCGCGCGCGGCATCACCGTTCCGCCCGCCAGATTATGCGTATTTTCGAGCGCAACGAGGCGCGTCGGAGCCAAGTAGTACGGGCCGCCAACGTGCAGCGCCGCGGCGATCTCGTCCCAAGCGAGGTGTCCGCTGGCGTCGCGGCTGCGCACCGGACGCGCCAGTGCGCCTGAGATGACGGCCATGGCGGCCATCTCGTAGTTGAAGATGTGACCGCGCTCTTCGATGATGACCTCGCTCCCCGGCCTCGTGTGGAGTTTGATGGCGATCTGGTTGCCCATTGATCCAGTCGGCACGAAAAGGGCGGCCTCTTTTTCGAAGATCTCCGCGGCCCGCTCTTCGAGCTGGTTCACGGTCGGATCCTCACCGTAAACGTCGTCGCCAACTTCGGCTTCGGCCATCGCGCGCCGCATCGCTGGCGTCGGGCGCGTCACCGTATCGCTACGTAGATCGATCATCGCTGTTTGGAAAGCTTGCGCCGCAGGTGCTCGACGTAATCGCCTCCCGCGATTGACTCGGCGTCGCTTACGTCGCGATTGAACACGTAGATCCAACACCGAACCGTGCGCCCATCATCGAGCACCGCCACCGTCTCCCTTCGCAAAAAGAGGCTGTTCCCTTCATCCGACGGGCAATAACCTTCGTAAACGTCGAGCGCGTCCAACGCCTGCCCGTCGGTTAACTCGTAGATTTGCCCGCAAACTTCCGTTTCGGACTCTCGGTCGATCACCGCGCCCGGATACCAACCCAAATCATAAAGCCTGCCGCGAACGCGCGCTTGGCCGATCAACCGCTGGCGGCGCATCAACTCGGCAAGCGCGCCGCGCGCGCACTCGGACCGCAGCGTTCCATAGACGAAAAGGTGACGAAGCATCTTCGCTGAAAAACCGCCCGCAGGCTCAGGCCACGCCGTATCAGCGCAACGCAGACCTCGTTCGACAGCCGCACGAGGTGAAGGGAGTTCGCCTCGTTCTCAAGGTTTCAGATCAACGCGACGAAGACCTCGTTCGACAGCACCGCGCCTTTGTCCGTCAAGCGCAGATGGTGATCCTCGAGTTCGATCAACCCAGCTTCGCGCAGGCGCGCGATTTCGTCGGCGCGCTCGCGAAGCACATCGCGCCCGAACCGCGCCGCATAGGCCCTCAAATCGAAGCCGCTCATCAAACGCAGCCCGAGGAACAACGCTTCGGCACGCGCCGCTTCGTCGTCTAACTCGAACCACTCAACCACCGCTTGCCCTCTTTCTTCGACCATTTGCATGTAGCGCTCGGTCGTGCGCTCGTTGGACCACCTTCGCTTGTGGCCGTCGAAAGAGTGAGCTGAACAACCGAATCCGTAAACGGGCGCGCCGGTCCAGTACTTCAAGTTGTGGCGCGCGCGACATCCGGGCAGGCAGAAGTTTGATATTTCGTAATGCTCGTAACCCGCCTCTTCGAGCCGCTCGAGCATGACGGCGTACATCTGCGCCGCTGCGTCTTCGTCCGGCGCTAGTCGCGCGCCGCTGGCGATCTGACGCGCAAGCGGCGTCCTTTCGTGCACTTCCAGCAAGTAAAGCGACATGTGTTCGGGCCGAAGTTCGATGGCGCGGTCGAGATCTCGTCGCCATGCAGCGAGCGTCTGTCCGGGCAAGCCAGCAATCAGATCGAGGTTGATTTCGGCAAACCCAGCAGCTCTCAGATCGGCGATGAGCGCGATTGTGTCCGCCGCTGTGTGTGCGCGTCGCAGGCGCGCCAGTTCTTCGTCATCGAAGGTTTGCGCGCCGACGCTTGCCCGATTGACGCCGAGCCACCGGTAAGTCGAGAGACGTTGTCGGTCAGCCGTAGCTGGATCGATCTCCATGGTCACTTCTGCGCCCGCGAGCAAGCGAAAACGCGCCCGCACCGCCGCGATCAACCGTTCGATCTGCTCTGGCTCGAGCGTGCTCGGCGTGCCGCCGCCGAAATAGAGGCTGTCGACTTCGAGCGACACATCCAGCGGAAAGGATTCGATCTCGCGCACGACGGCGCGCACGTACCGTTCGGCAAGCTCGCGCCGGTAGCGCGTCGTCGCAAAATCGCAATACGAACAGCGCGTGACGCAAAACGGAATATGGACGTAGACTCCGGCCCGCTCCATCGAAAGATGATTGTATCATTTCATCGCCGCCCGACCCGAGAGGCGGAGGCAGACGCGGCTCAACTGCCGCGCGCCGCAGGTGACCTCGGATCGCTCAACCACTCATGGATGAGCGACCGGAACGGCCATCTTGTGCCTTTTGCAGCACGTGAACCGACAACCGGGCGTGAGCGGCGCTCGCTCTTGGAACCAGGCGAAGTCACCTGTTGAAAGAACGATGGCGAGACACGCCACCGTCGCCGCAGCGCGCTTGAAGCTCATCACCGTCCGTGCGCTCCACACCGAGACTCGAACTCACGCCCTCGCCGCAAGCGCGCTTGAAGCCCCGATGTCAGCGCGCGCGGAGCATCGTCGGAGCGTTCAGCGGCGGTTCCAACCGTTTCAGACTTCCCTCGCCGCTGATCGTGCGGCTCATCTGGCGCGCGACCCGCTCGGCTTCGGCCATCACGCGCAGCAGATTCTCGCCCAGAATCTTGCGCACGTCGCGCTCGCTGTAGCCACGCCGCAACAACTCGTAGGTGATGTTCGGCAACCGTGAGATGTCTTCCATACCGACCGGAAGGATGGGCACGCCGTCGAAGTCCGAACCGAGGCCGACGTGGTCCACTCCGGCGACCTTTGCGATGTGATCGATGTGATCGATCAACACCGAGAGCGGCGTCGGCGGCAGCGGATTGGCGGCATAGAGTCGGCGCGTCTCCTCCTCCAACTTCTTCGGATCGTCTTTGTACTTTTCACGCAGCGCGTCGAGTTGCGGCTTCAACCGCGCTTCGCGCTCTCTGGAAGCGTTGAGCGCTTTCTGGTCGATGAAGACCGGATAGAAATTGACCATCACGACGCCGCCGTTTTTAGCGATGCGCCGCAAAAGGTCGTCCGGGATGTTGCGCGGATGATCGGCCAGCGCGCGCGCTGAAGAGTGCGAGGCGATCACGGGCGCGCGCGTGACGTCGAGCACATCGCTCATCGTCTTGTCCGAAACGTGCGAGATGTCAACGAGCATGCCGATGCGATTCATCTCACGCACCACTTCCTTGCCGAACTCCGACAGGCCGTTGTGACGCGCCGCATCGCAGCAGGCATCGGCCCAGTCGTTCGTGTTGTTGTGCGTCAAGGTCATGTAACGCACGCCCAAACGGTAAAAGTTCCGGAGCGCCATCAAGGAGTTTTCGATGGCGTGACCGCCCTCGATCCCCATCAACGCAGCGATCCTCTTCTGCCTCTTGGCACGGCGGATGTCTTCGGCCGAAGTCGCCAGCATAAGATCGTTCGGATAACGTTCCACGGCGCGATAGACCATGTCGATCATGTCGAGCGCGCGCCGCGCCGATCCGCCTTCGCGCGCGAATCGCCGATCGACGTAGATCGAAAAGAATTGCCCCGTGATTCCGCCCTGCTTCATCCGCTGGAGATCCGTGTGATATTTCCCAACGGACGGTTGGCCGAGATCGTAACCTTCATCCAACATCGGCGTCGTGATGTCATTGTGCCCGTCTACGACGATGGCCGAGCGATGAAGCCGAAGGGCCTTCTGCCAGAGTTTTTCGTCGCGCGCCGCGCCGTCCGACACCTTGTCTTGCGCGCTGCCAATGCTGCCAAACCACAAGAAAAGGCTGAGAAAAGCGATGGTTCTCTTCATCGATGTCGCTCCACGAAAGTTTCCAATCAAAGCATCACCAACAATAGAACGCTTCCGCCCCCGAAAACCAAAGGGCGCGCCGACGCCGTTGCTCCTCGGCTAGCGCCCAAGTTGCCAATGCTTGATGCCGTCCACAGGCCAGACCAACATCAAGAGGTTGAGCAACAGGCTATCTCTGACGAAGACGATGAGCGCTGTTTCGACGATCGCGAAAGCGGCGAGCGAGCGCCACGGCCCAAGTAAACGCGCCAGAGCGAAGCCGACGGCGCAGAAGATTATATCCCCGACGGAGTTAATCACCGTATCGCCGCGATAGCCCAGCGCCGCCGTCGCTTCGCGGTAACGATCGATGACGAAGTCCGTGTTCTCGATGATCTCCCACGCGCATTCGAGCGCGACAACCCCGAAGCCTTGCCAAACGAGCGACACCCGATGGGCAACGGCCAGCCACAACCAACTGAACATGAAACCGTGAAGTAGATGAGTGAAACTATACGGATCGAAAAGATGTTGCGAGGTCGCGCCGCCCCACGCTTCGCCCGTCCAGAAGAGGACATAGCCGCAATCACAGATCCACCGTCGGCCTTGGAAATGAAGTTGCCATGCCGTGGCGAACACGGTCGCCGCGGCGAGCGTCCACGCTCGCCAATCACCGATCTGTTCGCCAATCGCCCTCATAGTAACTAATACCTACCAAGCATCCTCAAGCAGCGAAGACTACAGCAAAACGCCCTGCAAGCGAAAGGTCGAATCTTTTTTTCTTCGCACGACGGCTGCCCACTTCGGGCACGGCGAAGACTACCGCCGCGCTTCGCAGTTCGAATCTTTTTTCTTCGCACGACGGCTGCCACTGGCCTCTCGGCGCAAGAGTGCGCTGACATCGGCCGCGTGGTGCTTCATCAACTTCCGCCCGCCAACGTTGTCGCGGAAACGTACGCGGGTGAAATCATCCTCCCATCAACTTCTGCACGCTTTCGTCCGCGACCGCTTTCGCGTTATCATTTGCTTTTTCCCGCACTGGGCAGGGAGCATCCAACAAGCGGTGGTGGTGATGAAACGAATGGCACAGGATGCAATCGTCGTTCGCGGCGCGCGCGTCAACAATCTAAAGAACATCTCCTTCTCGATTCCAATCGAACGATTGACAGTGGTCACCGGGGTTTCCGGCTCCGGCAAATCGTCGCTCGCCTTCGACACCGTCTATGCCGAAGGGCAACGGCGCTACGTCGAGTCGCTGTCGGCCTACGCGCGTCAGTTCCTCGAACGCATGGACAAGCCTGACGTGGACGAGATCATAGGGATTCCGCCCGCCATCGCCATTCGACAGAAGAACGCGACGCGCAACCCACGCTCCACCGTCGGAACGCAGACCGAAATCTACGACTACCTGCGCCTTCTTTACGCTCGCGTCGGCGTCACCATCTGCCGCGTGTGCGGGCGCGAAGTGAATCGCGATTCGCCCGAATCGGCCGCTGATGAGACCCTGCGGACGCTGCCCGAAGGAACGCGCTTTTACGTCCTCTTTCCAGCCGACGCCGGGCTGCGCGCCGAGGACGAAGACGCGCCATCGCGTCGGCGGGCGAAAGAAGCGCTCAGCGCCAATGCGGTGAAAGCACACGTCATGAGCCTGATGCAACGTGGCTTTACGCGCTTTCGGCGTGGAGCGGAGACGTTCGAAGTTCGTGCGCCCGAAGATTACGCGCTGCCCGACTTCGGCGGCGTGTTCGTTCTCGTCGATCGGCTCGTGGCGCGCCCCGATGTGCGCGGGCGGTTGGTCGATTCGCTCGAAACCTGTTTTCGCGAAGGCCACGGCGCGGCCATCATCGAAACGGTGGAGCCCGAACCGCGCTTCTTGCGCTTCTCCGAACGCTTCGAGTGCAAGTACGACGGCACGGTTTACGCGCCTCCTGAACCGCGCTTGTTCAGCTTCAACAACCCTTACGGCGCCTGCCCGACCTGTCAGGGTTTCGGCAACATCATCGGCTTGGATCTCGATCTCGTCATCCCCGATCCGAACCTGAGCTTGGAAGAAGGCGCCATCGAACCATGGACCAAGCCACAGTTCGACTGGGCCAGAGAGGAACTGCGCCGTTTCTGCCGCGCGGAGAAGATCCCAATGGATCTGCCTTTCAACGAACTGACGCGCGCGCAGCAACGCAGCATCATCGAAGGCAAAGGCAAGTGGGGCGGCGTGCGCGGCTTCTTCGCTTGGTTGGAGACCAAGAAATATAAACTGCACGTGCGCGTCTTTCTCGCCAAGTACCGCGGCTACACGATCTGTCCCGATTGCGGCGGCGGCCGGCTTAGGCAAGAAGCGCGCGATGTGCGCGTCGGCGGCAAGACCCTGCCCGAGCTTTGCGCCCTTTCGATCAAAGAGGCGGCGGCCTTTTTCGAGACGCTCGAACTCGATGCCGAACGAGCGGCCATCGCCGAACGGCTACTCGTCGAGATCAGAAGTCGGTTGCGCTTTCTCGTCGATGTCGGACTCGAGTACCTCACGCTCGACCGGCTGGCCTCGACGCTATCGGGCGGCGAAGCGCAGCGCATTCAACTGGCGACCAGTCTCGGTTCTTCGCTCGTCGGCGCGCTCTACGTCCTCGACGAGCCGTCCATCGGTCTTCATCCGCGCGACGGACTTCGCCTGATCCGCCTGTTGCAAAGCTTGCGCGACATCGGCAACACAGTGCTCGTCGTCGAGCACGATCCGGAGATGATCCGCGCCGCTGACCACATCCTCGACATCGGACCAGCAGCAGGCGAACTCGGCGGGCAGGTCATCTACGAAGGGAATTACGAAGGGTTGCTGCAGCACCCGACCTCGTTGACGGCGCGCTACTTGCGCGGCGATCTGGAGATCAAAGAGCCGACGCAACGCAAACCCGTCGGCAAGCGCAGATTGCAACTACGCGGCGCGCGCGAGCACAACCTGAAGAACATAGATCTCGATATCCCGCTCGACATGCTCGTCTGCGTCACGGGCGTTTCGGGATCGGGCAAATCGACGCTGGTCCACGACTGCATCTACGCCGGTTTGAAGAAACAGCGCGGCGAGTGGCAAGGGCAAGTGGGCAAGTTTCGTCGGCTCGACGGCGGGCAGCATCTGGACGACGTCGTCCTCGTCGATCAATCGCCCATCGGACGCACGCCGCGCTCGAACCCAGTAACATACATCAAGGCTTACGATGCGATTCGCGAGCTTTTCGCCTCCACGCGCGAAGCCCAAGCGCAAGGTCTCGATCCGGCCCATTTCTCGTTCAACGTCCCGGGCGGGCGTTGCGACGTGTGCGAAGGTGGTGGCACGGTGACCGTCGAGATGCAATTTCTCGCTGATGTCGAACTGGTCTGCGAAGAATGCAAGGGCATGCGCTTCAAACCGCACATCCTCGACGTTCGTTATCGCGGAAAGAACATCTACGAGGTCTTGAACATGACCGTGCGCGAAGCGTTGCTCTTCTTCCGCGATGTGCCCAAGGTGACGAATCGCTTGCGGGTGCTCGACGAAGTCGGCCTCGGTTACCTGCGACTCGGCCAATCAGCGACGACGCTATCGGGCGGCGAAGCGCAAAGAGTGAAGCTGGCCGCGCATCTTGCCAAAAAGACCGGAGCGCGCACGCTCTACATCTTCGACGAACCGACGACCGGACTCCACTTCGACGACATCAACAAATTGCTGGCCGCATTCCGCTCGCTCGTCGAAGCTGGCGGTTCGCTGCTCGTCATCGAACACAACCTCGACGTGATCAAAACCGCCGATTACATCATCGATCTCGGTCCTGAAGGCGGCGAGGCGGGCGGCTACGTGGTGGCATGCGGCACGCCCGAAGAATTGATGAAGGTCGAACGCTCCCACACGGGCCGCTTCTTGTGCGCGCACGTCGGGCGCAGCAGACAAGAGTTTTTCGAAAGGAGAGGCAGAGTCAATGAGCTTGAAAGCACGCATTCTCTCTGATCTGACGGCAGCGATGAAGAACCAGGATGCCTTGCGTACTTCGACCTTGCGCATGGTTAAAGCCGCGCTCACCAATCGGGAGATCGAAAAGGGAGGCGAGCTGACCGACGACGAGTGGGCCTTCATCAAGAAGCACACGATCATGTCCGGCCGACTCGTCTACGCGTCGACGGAGCGTGCGCACACCGCCGATCTCGTCCGCTCCAGCCACGAGCGCTGGGACGGCGGCGGCTACCCCGACCAACTGGTCGGCGAAAACATCCCTTGGCTGGCCCGGCTTTTGGCCGTGGCCGTCGCCTACGCCTCCAGCCCACTGCCCCCCACCGACGCCGCCGAGCGCATCAAACAAGAAGCCGGCACCGCCTTCGACCCCGAAGCCGTCCGCATCTTTCTCCAAGCCCTCCAAACCGTCGAACTGCCCCGCAAAGAACGCGAGGTCACCCTGGCCGAATTGCGCCC
>CAKZOF010000480.1 GCA_937135995.1 uncultured Pyrinomonas sp. | reverse complement strand
TCGCGCAACCAGAGGCGAAGTGCGGTCGCCACCTGATCGTTGCGACTCCGCCCGGTGTGGAGTTTGCGGCCTACCGGCCCGATCATCTCGACCAACCGCGCTTCGATGAAAGAGTGCACGTCTTCGGCCTGATCGTCGGCGAGAAAATCCGGGTCCGCCGCGGCGCGGCGGCCAATTTCAAGAAGCCCTTCAGTAATCGCGCGCGCTTCTTCGGCCGACAACACGCCCGCTTTGAACAGCGCCGCTGCATGGGCGATGCTCGCGCGCAGGTCCGCATGGATCAAGCGACGGTCGAAATCGAAAGAGCGATTGAAGCGAGCGAAATCGGCGTCTGCCTCGCCCGTGAACCTGCCGCCCCACAATTTGGAAGTCATCTTCTTCTCCTTTGGCGTTGACAAAAGGTCGCGGCCGTGATAATTTATGCGAGTATGCAGCTATTATGCACAAGTTGATGCATAAAAGCAAATGGACAAGCGGCAGCGACAGCGGAAGATTTTGAGCTTGATTCAATCGCGGCGGATCTCGACGCAGCAGGAACTGGTCGATCTGCTCGAACGCGCCGGGTTTGCCGTGACGCAATCGAGCGTGTCGCGCGACCTCGAAGAGTTGGGGATCGTCAAGCACCGCGGGCGTTACACGTTGCCGTCATCGGCCGACGGCGCGGCGACGCGTGGCTTGGTCGATCTGGACGTGGCTGGCGACCATCTGATCGTCGCCAAATGCGAACCTGGCCTCGCTTCGGCGGTCGCCGTCGAGATAGATCGCGCGCTGATCCCGGAGATCATCGGGACGCTCGCCGGCGAAGACACCGTCTTCATCGCCGTCGCAAACCGCCGGGCGCAGCGCGCCGCCATCAAGAAGATCTGGGAGCTGTTTTCATAAGATGAGGAAAGCCAACGTCGAAAAGATCGTGCTCGCCTATTCGGGTGGTCTAGACACCTCCGTCATGCTCCACTGGTTGCGGGAACATTACGGGTGCGAAGTGGTCTGCTTTTGTGCCGATGTCGGGCAGGGCGAGGAACTCGCCGGACTGCACGAAAAGGCGCAACGCACGGGCGCATCGAAACTCTACATCGAGGATCTGCGTGCGGAGTTCGTCCGCGATTTCGTCTGGATGGCCGTCAAGGCCAACGCCGTTTACGAGGGCGTCTATCTGCTCGGCACATCGCTGGCCCGTCCTGTGATCGCTAAAAAGCAGATCGAAATCGCGCGGCGCGAGGGGGCCGATGCGGTGGCGCACGGGGCGACGGGCAAAGGCAACGATCAGGTGCGATTCGAACTGACCTACTACGCGCTGGAGCCGGAGATCAAAGTCATCGCGCCGTGGCGCGAGTGGGAGTTCAAAGGGCGCAGCGATCTGATCGCCTATGCCAAGCGACACAACATTCCGGTGAGCGCGACGCCGGAGAAGCCCTATTCAACCGACCGCAACTTGATGCACATATCTTACGAGGGCGGCATTCTCGAAGACCCGTGGGCTGAACCGCCGCCCGGCATCTTCCAACTGACCAAAGCACCG
>CAKZOF010000479.1 GCA_937135995.1 uncultured Pyrinomonas sp. | reverse complement strand
GAACGAGCGTTGATGCCCATGCTCAACTTCGCCGTGCTGACGCTCTTTCCCGCGCCGCTCGCGCTGCGACGTCGCGACGCTTCCCTGGGGCTGGCTCATGGAGCGTGCTTGCTGGTCGAACGCAGAGCTTACGAGCGCATCGGCGGGCACGCGGTGGTGCGCGGCGAACTGTTCGAAGACACGCGGCTGGCCCGCGAGTGGCGGCGCGCTGGCGAGCAGGGCATCTGCCTCGATGGGCAAGACGTGGTCCGCGTGCGCATGTACCGCACGCGGCAGGACATATGGCGCGGTTTCACGAAGAACTTCCGCCCCGCTTTTCGGCGCGAAAGAAGTTTCTGGCTCTTCTGGTGCTATCACGCCTTGGTTTTCGGGCTGCCTTGGGTGCTCGCGCCCGCGTTTGCTTGGTTCTGGTTGCCAGTCGTGAGCGTCGTGGCGATGCGTCTGCTGCTCGCGTTGAGATTCAGGCAGCCCATCTGGTCCGCGCTTCTCCATCCGCTCGGGCAAGCGGCGCTGCTTGCGGTGGGACTCGCTTCGCGGCGCGCTTGGCTGCGCGGAGATGGCGTAGAGTGGAAAGGACGCATCTATCGGCACGGCAACGGAGGGCGCGTTTCCGAGGCGTCGTTCACCAAAGGCGAAAGCTTTTCGCCGAGCGGAGCGCGGCAGACGAACTGCCGCGGCGAAGAGCTTTCGAGTCGGTGATGGAAGGAGTCTCAATGGCAAGGCGAAGCCCTTTCGCGCCAACAGCGCAGAATCTCTCTCCGACAAAGCTGAGCGAGCGGAACTCGACGCTGGGGGCTTTCGCATCAACAGCGAAGAAGAAACTCTTTGCCGAACGCGTTTGCGCGCAACAGAGATGGGTCGAATGAAACACGTCATCGTTGTCGGCGGTGGACTCGGCGGATTGGCCGTTGCGCTCAGGCTCGCGGCGCGCGGTCATCGCGTCACGGTGTGCGAACAGCACGAAACCTTCGGCGGCAAGATGAACGTCTGGCGCGCCAGCGGTTTCAGTTTCGACACCGGCCCATCGCTCATCACCATGCCGCACGTCTTCGCCGATCTCTTCGCCGCAGTCGGCGAGCGTATGGAAGATCACCTCGAACTGATGGCGGTCCATCCGCTCGCCGAATACGTTTACACCGATGGCACGCGCTTCGCTTGTAGCGCTTCTTTGCCCGAATGGCTCGATGTCGTCCGACGGCTCGACCGGCGCGATGTCGATGGATTCTTCCGGTTCATGAAGCTCGGCGCGAAGCTCTTCGCCCTTTCGCGCGAAACCTTCCTGCGCCGCTCTCCGCTGGAGCCGCCGGACGCACGGACGCTCGCCGCCCTGCGCCACCTGCCGCTCCGGCACGGATGGGGCAATTACCACCGCACGGTAGCGGCCCACTTTCGCAGCCCTTACTTGCAACAGCTCTACGATCGCTATCCGACCTACGTCGGCTCTTCGCCTTACGAATCGCCCGCGACGTTGATCGTCATTCCCTATCTCGAATGCGCTTTCGGCGGCTGGCACGTGCGCGGCGGGCTGTACCGCATCGTCGAAAGTTTGGTCGAAACGGCGCGCCGGCGCGCCATCGAACTGCGCGCGCGCAGTCGCGTTCAGCGGATTCTGGTCGAAAACGGGCGCGCGCGCGGCGTCCAACTCGAAGACGGAGAAACGTTGCGCGCTGAAGTGGTGGTCTTCAACGGCGACGCAGCGTGCATGCCGCAACTTCTCGGTGCCTCGGATGGTGGCCCAGCGCCTACGGAAAGGTCGCTCTCCGGCTTCGTGCTGATGCTCGGCGTCCGCCGGACGCTGCCGGAATTGAACCACCACGCGATCTACTTTTCGGCCGATTATCGCCGCGAGTTTCAGCAGCTGTTCGACGAGCGACGTCTGCCGGAAGATCCAACCGTGTACGTTTGCGCCCCGAGCCGCACGGATCGTTCGCTCGTTCCCGGCGAAGGCGAGACGCTCTTCATCATGATCAACGCCCCGGCTTGCGGCGAACGTTTCACCGCAGACTGGACAAACGAAGCGCGCGCACGCATCATGCGCAAGCTCAAAAGCGCCGGTTTCCCCGAGATCGGTGATGACATCGTGGTGGAAGATGTGTGGACGCCGCGCCGCATCGAAGCGACTTATGCGATGCCCGGCGGCGCGATCTACGGCGCGAACTCACACGGTTGGCGACGCGCGTTTTTGCGCCCGCCGAACAAAGATCGACGCATCGCCGGTCTTTATTACGTCGGCGGCAGTTCGCATCCGGGCGGCGGCACGCCCACCGTGTTGCTATCGGCGGAGATCACGAGCCGGTTGATCGAACGACACGAGACCTGATCGGACTCGGTCGATCGAACGGACAGCTGAAAGCGATCTTTTCGTGGCGCGCTTCGCAGCCGCTCGCTCGGTCGTCTGCGGATGTGCGGGCCAATTGCGAACCAAGGCGATGATCGAAGAGAAGCGAGAAACCATGTCCATCGGCGGCATGAGCGCGCGCGGCGCGATCAGACGTGCCGAGATCGCGTTGAAAGGCGCAACGCTCTTTGTTTACCTTGTGCTTTGGTTTGGCGGAGCGGCGACCTATGCAGCCGGTCTTGCGCCACCGCCGCAGTTTTGGTGGACGGCGCCGCTCTTTCTCGTGCTCGCCGGGGTCGTCGCGCTATGGGGTACCACCGGACGCGAGCGCGCGGATGCGCTGATCGCGGCTGCCGTGGGATTTGCCGTGGAACTCGTCGGCGTCAAGACCGGTCTTCCGTTCGGCTCTTACCGTTACACGGAAGTGCTCTGGCCGACAGCGTTCGGCGTGCCGGTGGTCATTGCGTTCGCGTGGATGCTGCTCGCCCTCTACGCGCGAGACATCCTTTCGACGGTTGATCGCCGACCCGTCCTGCGTTGGTTGAGCGCCGCGGCGCTCATGGTTGCGTTCGATTTAGTCATCGATCCTTTGGCTGCTGGTCCGCTCGGTTACTGGCGGTGGGAAGGGCGCGGGACGTATTATGGCATCCCGGCGCAAAATTTCTTCGGCTGGTTCGCGACCGGAGCGATCATCTTCGCGCTCTTCGGCCACCGTTGGCCGCGGCGAGGGTGGGCGCATTTT
>CAKZOF010000478.1 GCA_937135995.1 uncultured Pyrinomonas sp. | reverse complement strand
AGGGGTCCGTGGCCATGCTGGAGCGGCTCCTGCCGTTCTGGTGGGGCAAGCTCTTCGTGCTGGTCCTGCTCGGGTTCGTCGCGACGTCGTGGATCATCACCATCACCCTGTCGGCAGCGGACGCCACCGCCCACATCCTCGAAAACCCGTTCACGCCTGAGTTCCTCGAACATCGCGTTCTCCTCACGCTGGCGCTGATCGCTTTCCTCGGCGCGATCTTCCTCAAAGGTTTTCGCGAGGCGATCTGGCTGGCCGTGCTGCTGGTCGGAGTCTACTTGACCGTCAACCTCGTCGTCGTCGCACGCAGCCTCTATGAGATCGCGGCGCACCCGGAGGTGCTCCCGCGCTGGCGCGAGGCACTGTTCACCGATCCGCGAACCAACGGCAACGTGCTGCTGATGATCGGCTGGGCGCTCATCCTCTTCCCCAAACTCGCGCTGGGTCTGTCGGGGTTCGAGACGGGCGTCGCCGTCATGCCGCTCGTCAAGGGCGATCCGCAAGACACCGAAGAACATCCGGTCGGGCGCATCCGCAACACGCGCAAACTGCTTCGCACGGCGGCGCTCATCATGAGCGTGATGTTGATCGCCAGCAGTTTGGCGACCACGCTGCTGATCCCAGCCGAAGAGTTTCAAGAGGGTGGCAAAGCCAACGGTCGCGCGCTCGCTTACTTGGCCCATCTTTATTTCGGCGACTTCTTCGGCACCATCTACGACGTCAGCACCATCACCATTCTCTGGTTCGCGGGTGCTTCGGCGATGGCCGGACTGCTCAACATCGTCCCACGTTACTTGCCGCGCTACGGCATGGCGCCGAATTGGGCGCGGGCCACACGCCCGCTGGTTCTGGTCTACACCGCGGTCGCTTTTGCCGTCACCATCATCTTTGATGCGGATGTCGACGCGCAAGGTGGCGCTTACGCGACCGGCGTGTTGGTGTTGATGACTTCGGCGGCGATCGCCGTTTTCGTCTCAGCCCGTCGGCGAAGAGAATCGCGTGCGACGCTCGCTTTCGCCATCATCACCCTGGTCTTCATCTACACGACGGTGGTCAACATCATCGAACGGCCTGAAGGGATCAAGATCGCTTCGTTCTTCATCGTCTCGATCATCTTCACGTCGTTCCTGTCGCGCGCCCTGCGCACTATCGAACTGCGCGTCGATCGCGTCGAACTCGACGATCTCGCCCGGCAATTCATCGAAGAGGTCAGCCGCGGGCGCAACGACATCCGCATCGTCGCCAACCGGCGCGATCGCGGCGATGTGCACGAATACGAGGTCAAAGAGCGCGAAAAGCGGGCCGACAACCACATTCCGACGCGCGATCCGATCCTCTTCTTCGAAGTCACGCCCGGCGATGCGTCGGAATTTTCCGGCGTGCTACACGTCCGCGGCGTCAAAGTGAACGGCTTCCGCGTGCTTCGGACTGAAAGCCCTGCCGTGCCGAACGCCATCGCCGCGTTTCTGCTCTTCCTGCGCGACACCACCGGCAAAGTGCCGCACGTCTATTTCGGATGGAGCGAGGGTAATCCGCTCGCCTACCTCTTCAAGTACGTCGTCTTCGGCGAGGGCGACACGGCTCCGGTCACGCACGAGATCTTGCGCCGTGTCGAACCAGACCCGGAGCGCCGCCCGGTGGTCCACGTCGGGGGTTGATGAGCGAGAGGGCGCATGACGAATGTCGCCACAGGGCGCGCGGTTAGGTTCTTGTGCCGGCGCTCCTCGTGCATTCCCGTCTTGGTGCGCCGTGCAATCGATGTTACCCAAAGCAGCGATGCTGACCGGAAGCACGAGCAAGTGGCGAAAGAGCGCCATCGGCATCCCTTGAAGGCAGCCGACGCTCTCTTTGATCGGCGCTTCATCAACCACCGACAAGCCAGAGAGATGCTCTTGTCAGCCCTGAAGTTCGGGTTTCAGCAGTGCGTGCGAGGGTTCGTTTGCTGCGAGGGAAGCAAAAGGGAACGCGCTGCGGTTGCGAGCGGGCGGCTGCTATTCGGCCCCTTGCTGATCTGCGTTCTTCTGCGCGAGGAAGCAGGAACGACAGTAAACGGGGCGCCCTTGCCAAGGGTAAAAGGGCACGGTGGTCGTCTGCCCGCATTGCGCACACACGACCGGCACTTCGATGCGGCGGCGGACGCCTTCAGCCTGCGCGGCCATGATGGCCGCGATGCGTTCGTTTTTCGCCTGTTTACAGGGCTTGCATCGTTTTGGGGGGTTCTGTAGCCCCTTGTCACGGAAGAAGATCTGTTCTCCCGCTGTCCAGATGAACTCCTCTCCGCAGTCGATGCACTTGATGATGCGATCACGGAATTCCATCTCGACTTCGTTCCACTCTCCGTCGGCTCTGGTTCCCTCGGTCTGCATGGTTCTCTCCCCGCTTGCGTGCTAAAGAAAAACCCTCACCGAAATTGTTCCGAAGCGCCAAACAACATCGGTGAGGGAAGTCGCTCAACGCAGCTTTCGAGCAGAGTTGGTGCGACCCTGTGTAGCCACGCCCTGCGATTGACTCGCTTTAAGCTTCATTGCGACGCGCTTTCTTGCGATTGCGCTTGCGCGCGAGCGCCGATTTCAACCGGCGCTTTTCGCCCGGCTTGAGGTAGAAGGTGTGCTTCTTGTAATCGCGAATGATGTCTTCGCTCTGCACACGACGCTTGAAGCGCCGCAACGCCGATTCGATCGACTCGCCTTCGCCAACGATCACCAACGCCATCCCTTCTCACCTCCTTTCGGGCCGTGGATTTGGCTTTGTGCCAGCGACCAGAAATTAGGAAAGTAATATCTAGATAGATACGCTGTCAAGTCCTTATCTCCCCTCCGCTGTCTTGGCAACCAAAGCGATTTTTGTGCTCGCCGATTCTCTCTCATTCGCGAGATATCCGTGATAAGTTCGCGAAGAAGAGGCGCTTAAACTCACGCCCGAAGTCGATCACGCGAAAAGCAAGGGGAAGCATCATGGCGACCAACACCGTCAAGCAGTTCATCGAAGCGTTGCACAAGCTTGAAGCCGAACGCGACGTCGAACCGATGGCGCAGCTTTACGCTGCAGAGGCCGAAGTGGGCAACATCATCGCGCCCGAAAAGTTTCACGGCCCCGCAGGCGCGCGCGAGTTTTGGACCAAATATCGCGAGACGTTCGCCGCTGTTGAAAGCAGCTTCCGTCACTGCATCGTCAGCGAAGATTGTGCGGCGTTGGAATGGACCACCAAGGGGACGACCCCTTCGGGCAACGCGGTCGAGTACGACGGCGTGAGCATCTTGGAGATCGTGGGCGACAAGATCGTCCGGTTTCGCGCTTACTTTGATTCCAAAGCCCTCAGCCGCCAAGTCGCAGGGCCGCCGGGCGCTGCGGCCTGACGCCGGACTCCGTGCGCGCTGGCCGGGCATTCTCGCGCGCGAGCCTCAAAAGAGGCGGCGGATGAGCTGAAAGAGCAAGCTCAAGACGAGCGAGACGAGCAGCATGGAGGCAAACGGGAAGTAAACGCGCACGTTCTCGCTCTCGTAACGGAAATCTCCGGGCAATCTGCCGAACCACCACAGTGCGCCGGACCAGATCAGCAGCCCGATGAGCGCGACGAGCGCGCCGACCAACACGATGAATTGACCGACCGAACGCTGATCCATGCTCGCCTCCTCGCGGCGGAATTTCGGTTTCCATCGCCTACGTGCGCGCCTCGGTCTGCTTTCGACGCTTGGCGAATTCGCGCCGCAGATCCTCGAAACTGAGGTGCACGAGTTGCTTACCGGCAAAGAGAGGATCGCCGGTCACCTCGAGCGCGGCGAACGGCGGGACGGGCAGCGCTGCCATCTCCGCTTCAGTGGCGAACCGCGTCTTGGCCAAGATCAGACCGAGGAGCGGGCCGAGAAAGAAGTCTATCTCGTAGCGCCGCCCTTCGTAATCGAACGGATAGCGGTTCTTGCGTATCTCGTCGCCCTCGAACACTTTGAGTATCTCGTACTCTTGCGCGGATAGTTCCATCTCGGAGAAGGCGAACGTTCCGCGCGCGCCCGTCGGATATTTCTGCTGCAACCAGCGGCGGCGTTCGTCCGTTGCTGGCACGCGACTTTTGCGCAGTCGCAAACGCGTCCCAGCGATGTAGTTATCTTTGAGCTGCAAATGCCAGTGGTGGCGTTGCAGCCCGGGCGGAAGATCGTTGAGCAAAAAGGTGCGCTCGCGCACGAGACGCACGCTGCCAGACGCTGCTTGTTCCGCTTCTCGATCCACGGTGCTCGAACCTCGCTCGAACGTCACGTTGCTTGCGCTGCCGAACCGCTCTCGGTGCCGCTCTTCACACAGTCACCAAATCCTCTTCCGGCAGGCGCAAGAACTCTTCGGGCGCAACGATCTTGCCGGCGATCGCCGAAGCGGCGACGACGTAGGGCGAAGCCAGATAGACTTTGCCCGGGCCACTTCTCCCCGGAAAGTTGCGGTTCTGCGCACTGACGGTCACTTTTTCGGGCGAATCGGACGCGCCCGGACCGGCGTTGATGCAAGCTCCGCAACTCGGATCGATCAAGCGCGCGCCCACCTTCTCGAAGATCTCGATGTAGCCTTTGCGACGCGCATACTCTTTGATCTTTTGCGAGCCGAACTGCAAGTATAGCTCGACGCCCGGCGCGACGCGTTTGCCTTGCGCGAGGGCGCGGCCGAGCACGGCGGCGTACATATCCATGTCGGTCATCTTGCCGCCCGTGCACGAACCGCCGTAAGCGATGTCGATTTTGACCTCGCCCGGGAGTTGATCGATCGGAATGCCGTTGCGCGGATCGCCCGGCGTCGCCACCATCGGCCTGATCTGCGCTAGATCGATCTCGAACGTGGCGGCGTATTCGGCCTCAGGATCGCTGAAGACGAACATCTCGCGCACGCGCTCGGGCGTCAGCCCGCGCATCTTCACGAGGTAATCGAGCGTCACTTCGTCCGGTTCGATGATGCCCGTAAAGCCGCCCGCTTCGACCGCCATGTTCGTCAATGTCGCGCGTTCATCCATGGGCCAGTCGCGCAGGCCCTCGCCAGCGAATTCCAGGACCTGCCCGATGCCGCGCCCCTGTTTCATGTAGTCCGTGGCGAGGATGTAGAGCATGACATCTTTGGCCGTCACGTCGGCTCGCTTCTTGCCCTTGAGGACGAAACGGACCGTCTCCGGCACGCGCAAGCGAACGTCCTTGGTGTACCAAGCGTTGGCCATGTCGGTGGCGCCGACGCCGAAGGCGAAACATCCGAGCACGCCAGCCATGCAGGTGTGCGAATCGGTTCCGATGACGATCTGTCCGGGCAGCGCGATGTCTTCCACCACGGCGTTGTGACAGATGGCTTCCGAACCGCCTTCGGGCCGTTCGCCGTAGTACTTGATGCCTTGCCGCGCGGCGAATCGCTGCTGCGTTGCGGCCAGACCTTCGGCCCGTTCGAGCAAGCCCATCTCGCGGTGCTTGCGCGGCATGATCTGCCCGAGAAAGGTCAGGTGATCGCGAAAAGCGAAGACCGATTGCGGCTCGGTGACGCGCGCATCCGGCCCGAGCGCTTGCCGGAAGAGCGCCTCAGCCATGGGCGTGACGTACTCATGCGAAAAGCGCACGTCGGCGACGGCAAAGAGCGCGTCGCCGGGTTTGACAGCGCGGACGCCGATCTTTCCGGCGGTGACGAAAGCGTGGCGCGCGATGATCTTCTCGACGATGTTCATCGGACGCGGCGGCGTGGTGATCGGCGGCGGCGACACTTCGCCCGCAAGCCGCGCTTTGTTGTAGTTGAACAGCCCGCCGTACTCGACGATAGCTTTGGAAATGGCATCCAATCCGCGGGTGAATTCGGCGAGCGGGATCTCCTCGCCGCGCATAATGCGCTCGATCAAACCGAAGTCTGTCGAGGTAAGAAGCCCGATGTTCTGCGCGTTCTGTTCGTAGATCTTCTCGATGGTTTTAGCGATGACGAGTTCGATGCCAGCGGCCTTTTCGGCAAACGGCGCCGTTTCGCGCGACGAGCCGCACCCTTTGGAGAGGCCGGAGACGACCACCGAGAAATGGCCGTTCTTTACCTCGTCCGGCTGCACGGCGTTTTCGCGCATGCCGACGTAAACGTAACGCCCGAGCGTTTCGTCGTAGTAGAAACAGACCCAGGCGGGCGTGATCTCGTCGGTGGAAATGTTGTCCATCAAGGGCAGAGTCGGATCGTAGAGGAGATCTTCGCCCGCCAATTGGCGGCGAATAAGCGACGTATCTCTGGTCAAAAAGAGTATGCGCCCGGCGAAACGAATCTTGTCGGGCCGTTTGCTGCTCTCGTTCATCTTCGGCTTTTCCTCGTGAGCGTGTCTCCGCAAGAACTCGAATACGATTATAAACCGAATTGATACAAAGACGGCAGCGGCGAGCGGATGACGAGAAGAGGTTCTTCGACGTTGAAGGACACGAAGCGACAGGCGCCCGTCCCTCGCAAGCGTTGCGCGCGCAGGTCTGTGCGCCGCCTGTTGGGCATTCAAAGGCCAAACTCTCACGCTGCGCTTTGCATCGAAGCGGCGCCGCCGCTTGACGAAGCGAACGACCAACTTGCCACGGGGTCGAAGACTGAACGGCGCTTCTCCGGGTCAAGACCGAGCGGCCGCGGACCAATCATAACCGCTTTTTCCAAGGCGCGGGCGGCAAAAGAGTGCGCAACCGTCAGCGCCCCAGTTCCTCAACGAGGATCTTCGCCAGCCGGGAGATGAGAATGAGGCCGGGATTGTCCACGCTCCAGAGCGTTTCGGGCATGTCGTCGCAGGTGATGGCGATGGCGATGCGTCCGCGCGGCGTGTAAACGATGCCGACATCGCTCCGCAGTCGGTCGAGCGCGCCCGTTTTGTTTGCTACCTGCAGGCCACGCAACGCGCGCGGGATGCCATCTTGGTACTGCTGGCGTTTCATGATAGCGATCATCTCGCGCGAAGCTTCCGGGTTGACCACTTCGCCGCGCTCCAATTTTTCGAGCAGCGTGACCATCTCGCGAGGCGTACTCACGCCGAGGCCGAACCGTCTGTTTTCGGGAATCGCTCCGGCGCGACTTTCGCCGCCGCCCCCGACCTTGCGCAACACGCGCGTTTGCTTCAATCCGAGGCTCTCCATGCGGTCGTTGACCGCGTCGGTGGTTATCCGATCAAGGATCAGGTTGGTCGCCGTGTTGTCGCTGACGACGATCATCAAGCGCACAGCATCGCGCAAGTTCAACCGCAAGCCGTCGGAGAGTTCGAGCAAGATGCCGGAGCCGGAAACTTTGCTCGCCTCGGTCAAGACCATCTCATCCGTCCACTTGGCTTTGCCCTCGGCGACGCGCGCGAAGACCTCGACCATGATCGGCACTTTGATGGTGCTCGCCGTGCGCACGCGCTCATCCGCGCCGAAACCGTAACTGTGGCCCGTATCTATGTTCTTGGCGAAAAGGCTAACGCGCCCCTTGAAGCTGGCGATTTCGGCGCGGATGCGCTGGTCCAGCGCGTCAGCGGCAGTTTTCCTTTGCGCGCCGTTGTGGCCTAAACCTACTGCGTGAAAGATCAGCGCGAAAAGAAGCGCGAAGCTGAGTCCCGATCTTCTCGTTGCCATGTTCTCGACCGTTTCGGCTCTTTTGAAACACCTTGAGCGCCTTTTCGTTCTCTTTTGCTTTCGACCGGCGTTGATTTCGCTGGCGACGCGCAACAACGCTGCCGCGATGATCGTTCGAAGATCGAAGCCGCCTGCCGAAAAAGCGCGGGCGCGACGGCCGCACGAAGAGACAGGTGCCCCGAAGCTCCGGCCCGCGCCTCAATCGTTGTGCGCTGGAGCGGTGGACGTCGCCGCCGACGGTTGCGTTCTGCTCTCCTGCACCAAGCGCATCGGCGTCAGTTCGAGGTCAAGGTTGTAACCTTCTTCGCCGTGCTGCGTCAAATCGAGTCCGGTCACTTCGTCTTCGGCGCTGACACGCAAACCGATGATGGCATCGACCAGCTTGAGGATGACGAACGAACCGAGCGTCGCGAGCGCGACGGCGATGGCGACGCCGATCGCTTGATTGACCACCTGCGTGGCGTTGCCATCGATCAATCCGACCGGCAGCGGCTCGCCGTTGGCATCCTTGAAGATCGGATTGATAGCGTTGGTTGCGAACACGCCGGTCAGCAACGCGCCGACCATGCCGCCCGTGCCGTGTATGCCGAAGACGTCGAGCGAATCATCGTAGCCGAACCTGCGTTTGACTTCGGTCACCATGAGGAAACAAGCGACGCTCGCGACGAAACCGATGATGAGGGCGGCCATGGGCGTGACGAAACCAGAAGCGGGCGTGATGCCGACCAATCCGGCAACGGCGCCAGAGAGCGCCCCGAGCACGGTCGGTTTGCCGTGGCGGAGCCACTCGGCGAGCATCCAGCCGAGCGCTGCCGCTGCCGCAGCGAAATGCGTGACGACGAAAGCATTGGCCGCTAGCGCATTGCTCGCCAGCGCGCTTCCGGCGTTGAACCCGAACCAACCGACCCAGAGCAAACATGCGCCGATGAAGGTCAAGACGAGGTTGTGCGGCAGCATCGGTACTTTCGGATAACCGAGACGCTGACCCAGCAAAAGGGCACAGATGAGCGCCGAAACGCCCGATGAGATGTGGACCACCGTTCCGCCCGCGAAATCGAGCGCCGGAACCGCGCCACCGAGCGCGGCGTTGAGAAACCCGCCTTTGCCCCAGACCATGTGGGCCAGCGGGAAATAGACGAACGTCACCCAGAGGACCATGAAGGCGAGCGCGGCGCTGAACTTCATCCGCTCGGCGAAAGCGCCGGTGATCAACGCGGGCGTGATGATGGCGAACATCAACTGAAAGATCATGAAGGTCTGTTGCGGAATGGTCGCTGCGTAATCGGCGTTTGGTTCCATGCCGACGCCCCGCATGAAAAGGTAGCGCACGCCGCCGAAAAAGGGGGTGCCTTCGGCGAAGGCCAAGCTGTAACCGTAAAGCGCCCATAGCACGGTGACCACGGCCATCAACGAAAAGCTCTGCATCATGGTCGCCAGCACGTTCTTCTTGCGGACGAGCCCGCCGTAGAAGAGCGCCAGTCCCGGCCCGGTCATCAAAAGCACGAGCGCAGCGCACGCCAGCACCCAAGCGTTGTCGCCCGCGCTTTGCGCAGCGCGCACGCTTGTCTCCACGTCTCCGATTCTCTTCTCGATCTCCTGCGCTGGCGCGACGGCGAAAAAGAGAAGTCCCGATGAAGCGATGGAAAAGACCGGTCTCCAGCACATGTGTTCGGATCTCCTTCGAAATTTCGGCGGAATCGTTCGGGCTCGCGCTGCTTCCGCTGTCGACCACGACGAGCACGCGCCAAAACCGCGCGGACAAAACCGACCAAGCAGCGGCAGTTGACCACACGTTGCATGGGCTGCCGGTTCAAAAAGAACGCCGCCTCGAACGCAAAGCGTCGCGGCGCGCATCGAGCGGCGTGCGGCTTTCGCTGACAACACAAAAGGCTTGACAGCTTTCGCTTTTCCTGTGAAAGTTTCTAAGTCGCTCGTCGTGCGACCGCCATCCCGCGTTCGACCGAAGCGACAATTTTAACCGCAAACCTCGCTTTATCAACAGATTTTTTTATTTATGGACCGCCCCAAGCTTCCGTAGGATGAGCGAGAAGGCATGGATCCGGCGACCGACAGACACTGGCAGAAGGTCAAATCGCACGCGGCGCAACGCCTTGATGCGCTCGCCGGAGTCGCGGTGCCTGAACGAATCGCTGCGCAGCTTCGCGCTTTCCTGCGCGTTGAAGACGAACGCTTGAAGATCGCGCACCGGTGCGGCGCAGCAGGCAGTTGGACCGTGTGGGCGCGCAGCGTCGTCCTCGATCATCTGGTGGAGCGCGCTTTCGCGGCGGCCAATTGGACCGCCGACGAGCGTCTGCGTCTGGCACAAGCGGGCTGCGCGGTCGTCGCCATCGGCGGATACGGACGCGGCGAGCTCTGCTTCTGCTCGGACATCGACTTGCTCTTGCTGCACACCGGACGCCGCGCGACGCTCACGCGCCAACTCGTCGAGCAACTGCTCCGCTTGCTGTGGGATGCCGGGTTAACGGTCGGCCACTGCTTTCGCACCATCAGCGAGACGTTGCACGCCGCACGTCAGGATCCGCATTTGCAAACGGCGCTGTTCAGCGCGCGCATAGTCGCTGGCAACCGGACGTTGTTCCACGGTCTGGAAGCCGCGCTCGAAGTCGAGCGCGAGCGCCGTCGCGCCGACGTTCTGAACGCCGTGCGCGAAGAACGCGAGCAACGGCGGCACCAACATGGGGCTGAAATCTTCATCCGCGAACCGCACTTGAAAGAGAGTTGCGGCGGCCTGCGCGACCTTCATTCAGCGCTATGGGTGGCGCGCCTGCTGCGCGGTTGCCGATCGCTCGACGAAGCCACAGCTTGTGGGTTGTTGACTGCCACTGAAGGACGAAAGATCGCGCGGGCACGCGAGTTCCTGCTGCGCACGAGATGCGAAGCGCACCTTCTCGGCGGCCGCCGCGCCGACCGCCTCAGCTTCGAGTTGCAACCAGAACTAGCGGCACGCCTAGGCTACCGTGCAGATGCGCATCTGACCGCGGCCGAGAAGTTCATGCGCGATTACTACCGCCACGCAACCAACATCAGTCGCTTGTGCGATCGGATGCTCGCTACCGAACAAGGCCGCACGCGAGCGCGCTGGTTTCCGTGGCGACGCCCCGGCGCGGCGCTGTTCGTCAAAGATGGGGCGCTTCGCTTCGATGGCGACCTGCGCGAACAGTTGCGCTCGCGTCCCGCGCTCTGTTTTGATATCTTCGCGCGCGCGGCGGAGACTGGCGCCGAGCTTGCGCCGACGGTGGCCGAAGAGGTGGAGCGAAGTCTTGATCTGATCGATCGCCGCTTTCGCCAGTCGCCCGAAGCCGCGGGAGCTTTTCTCCGCATCTTGCGCCAGTCGGGGCGCGTCGCGCCTACTCTGCGCCTGATGCGTGATGTCGGGTTTCTTGGTCGCTACTTGCCCGAATTTGAGCGCATCAACGCGCTCATTCAACACGATCTTTATCATCACTACACGATCGACGAACACACGCTCAAAGCCATCGAAGCGCTCGACCAACTGCGCACCAGCCGCGACGAACACCGCACGCCGTGGCGAGCAGTTTTCGATCAGGTCGAGGACGTCGGCCTGCTCTATCTCGCCGTGCTGCTTCACGACCTCGGCAAGGGCCGGGGCAAAGGTCATGCCGCGCGCGGAGCGCGCATGGCGGCACGCATCTGTCGTCGTCTTCATCTCGACGCGACGAGCAGCGCCAAGGTCACGCTCTTGGTCAAGCATCATCTGTTGATGGCGCATCTTGCGCAACGGCGGGATCTGGCCGATCCGCAGGTCATCTCGCGTTTCGTTTCGCAGGTGGCGTCGCTCGATGCGCTCAACATGCTGCTGCTGCTCACCTACGCCGATCTGAGCGGCGTCGCGCCGGGCGTCTGGAGCGATTGGAAAGGCAGACTCCTGTGGGAGCTTTACACGCGCGCGCGCCAAACGCTGACGGGCCAAACGCCGACGAGCGCGCCGAGCGAAAAGCTGCGGCGTAAAGAGCGCGTCGCCGAGCTGTTGCAAGGGGCGATCGCGCCAAGCGAAATCGAGCGCCACTTTGCCCTGCTGCCCGAACGCTACGCGCTCGCCTTCGACGCGGATGCGATCGCGCTTCACCTTCGTTTGATCGCTGCCCTGCGCGACTCAGGGCAGTGCGCGTGGCGATCGCTGGGGCGCGACGCGACCGAACTCACCGTCTGCACGCGCGACCGGCACGCCCTTTTTGCAGACATCGCTGGCACGCTCGCCGCCAACGGCATCGAGATCCTGAGCGCTGAACTTCACACGCGCGAAGACGGCGTGGTCGTCGATCAATTCGTGCTGCGCGAAATCGCCACACATCAAGCCGTCGATGCGCGACGGCGCGAAACGATCGAACGTGAGCTAGCTGCTG
>CAKZOF010000477.1 GCA_937135995.1 uncultured Pyrinomonas sp. | reverse complement strand
GGATACGGGACGCTCGACGAACTGTTCGAAGCGCTGACGCTCATTCAGACGCGCAAAATTAAGAACTTCCCCGTGATCCTCTTCGGGTCGAGCTACTGGGCCGGACTTCGACGGTGGCTCGAAAGCGTCGTGCTCGCCGAGCACAACATCGCGCAAGAAGATCTTTTCCTGATGCATATCACCGATTCGCCCGCCGAAGCAGTCGCCATCGTCGAACAGAGCCAAAGTTCGCTCCGCAAGCTGGACCGAACCGTTCCCAACGACTATGCGTCGCTGTCGTCTTGACGAGACGGACGCGCCCCTAGCCGTTGCGAAGAGGCAGGCAACTGCTCCGTATGCCCACAGCGACCGGCTTCGCTAGCGAGCGCGGGGAGCGCCCCGGCACAAGGGCGCCGCTTCAAGCAATGGCGGCGTCGGCTCGTCTTACGCTACCCCGCCGCGACCGCCGCTTTCGCTGTGGTCGGCGCGCGCGAAGATCGAGCGTCGAGGGCATCGGTCGCGTCTCGTGCGCTTACTCTTCTTCGTGAGCGGTTTTGGCTCGATTACCGACGTTTTCGACGAGCCAAGAAAGATACGGGGCGGAGGATTCCACAATTGGTAGAGCGATGATCTCCGGCGTCTGGTAACTGTGGAGCGCACGCACTTGCTGTTCGAGTTCGGCAAAGCGCGCGCGCGTCGTCTTCGCGATGAGGAGTATCTCCGGGTCGCGGTGAACCGTGCCTTGCCAGTGATAGACCGATTCCATCTCGGGCATTAGTTGCACGCAAGCGGCGAGGCGGGAACCGACCAACATTTCGGCTAAACGCGATGCCTCCTCGCGACTCGGCGCCGTGATCAGGACGACGATCGCTTCGTTGCTCATCGCTCACTCCTCCTCGTCTTCTCCGGTCAGCGGCGTTTCGTCTTCACCGAAGAAAGCATGATAGACCTCGCGTGCCCGGTCCAGATCTCGTTCATCAACGAGGACCACCGAACCGTGCGCCGTGGTCGAAAGCAGCGGAGCGAAGGCATCGGCACCGCCCGCCTTTACGACGGCGCGCACGTTGTTCTTCTGGAGGATGTCGGCGACCATTTCGGCTTCCGCCGGAGAGCCGAAAGCGTGCAAAGGGATGAGCCGCGCTTCGCTTTGATCGCGCGCCCGTTCCGGCGACGAGAGCTTTTCGACCAACTCGGCTCCGTCATCGGGGCAGCGCGTGATGCCGGGTTCGTATTCCGACTCGCAAACCGGACAGAACATCAGATCTTTCCCCTCCCAAAGCTTTGTTGGCGTCGCTAGCCCGCGAGCTTCGCCTCTGCGTCGAACCGGTTCGCGTTAGTTTAACGCCGTCGGCTCTTCGACGGCAATGGTCGCGCCGCTCCCGTCGTCCGGCGACGCCAAGCGCGCGACCCGCTCGAACGGGATCTCTTCGAAGTGCGTGAAGCGTTTGAAATCGCGGAAACGCTCGTTGATCTCGGCGTGCGTCAATCGCTGCACG
>CAKZOF010000476.1 GCA_937135995.1 uncultured Pyrinomonas sp. | reverse complement strand
TGGTCACGGCGTCGCCGGGTCCGACGCTCGTCATCGCCGGGGCGGGCTCCGGCAAAACGCGCGCGATCACCTACCGCGTCGCCTATTTGATCGAACAGGGCGTCGCCCCGGCGCGCATCATGCTGGCGACGTTCACCAACCGTGCCGCGCGCGAAATGCTCCGCCGCGTCGAACTGCTCACCGGCAGTGATGTGCGTCGCGTGTGGGGCGGAACGTTTCACCGCATAGGCAATCTCATCCTGCGCCGCCACGCCGCGGTTCTCGGCTACGGAACGAACTACACGATCCTCGACGCCGAAGATGCCCGCGACCTATTGTCGCTCTGCGTCGAAGAGGCAGGCATCGACACACGCGCGCGCCGCTTTCCGAAACCGGAGATTTTGCAGGATGCGATCAGCTTCGCCATCAACGCCGAACGTACGCTCGGCGAAGTCCTCGCGCGCCGTTATCCACAGTTCGAACTGCTGGCAGTCGACATCGCGCGCGTGGCCGACATCTACCGCGAGCGCAAACGCGAGCGAAACGTGATGGACTACGATGATCTGCTGCTCAACTGGAAACGGTTGCTCGAAGAAAAGCCGGAAGTCGCCGAGCTTTACGCCGACCGCTTCGAGCACATCCT
This sequence comes from uncultured Pyrinomonas sp., assembly GCA_937135995.1. Taxonomy (GTDB): domain Bacteria; phylum Acidobacteriota; class Blastocatellia; order Pyrinomonadales; family Pyrinomonadaceae; genus Pyrinomonas. The sequence goes on along the minus strand of CAKZOF010000476.1, from coordinate 916 downwards.
CGTCGATGAGTTTCAAGACACCAACCGATTGCAAGCTGAGATCATCGATCTGCTGGCGCGCAAGCATCGCAACGTGATGGTGGTCGGCGATGATGCGCAGAGCATCTTCGCTTGGCGCGGCGCTGAATGGACCAATATCTACGAGTTTCCGCAGCGCTATCCGGACGCGCGCGTCTTCCGGCTGGAGACTAACTACCGTTCGACGCCGGAAATCCTCGCCGTCGCCAACGCTTCGATCGCCGCCAATCGCCAGGGCTTTCCCAAAAAGCTGCGCGCCGTGCGCCCGTCCGCAGGAACGCTTCCGGCGCTCATCCCATGCCGCGACGCGGACCAACAGGCGGCGTTCGTCGCATCGCGCATTCTCGAACTGCGCGACGATGGCACGGCGCTCGGCGAAATCGCCGTCCTCTATCGTTCACACTACCATTCGCTCGAGTTGCAGATGGAATTGACGCGACGCGCCATTCCCTATCGCGTGCACAGCGGCGTCCGTTTCTTCGAACAGGCACACATCAAAGACGCGCTCGCTTTCTTGCGTCTTGTCGTCAACCCGCATGATGAACTGGCGTGGAAACGCGTGCTTCGCTTGATCCCGCAGGTCGGCACGGCGACGGCCAACAGGATGTGGGAAGCGCTTCGAACTGCGCGCGATCCGCTCGCCCTGATCCGCCGCGGCGAGATGGACGCGCTCGCGCACCGGCGCGGCAACGGCTGGCGCGAATTCCGCACGCTCATCGAAGCCTTGACGCGCGAGGAAGCGTTGCGCAGTCCGGCGCGCCAACTCGAACTCGTGCTCGCGCACGGGTACGAGGCGCATCTGGCGCACACCTACGAAAACGCCGAAGCGCGACTCGAAGACCTCAGGCAACTGGCGCGCTACGCTGCACGTTTCGATTCGACAGCCTCTTTCCTGTCG
>CAKZOF010000475.1 GCA_937135995.1 uncultured Pyrinomonas sp. | reverse complement strand
ATTTCCATGGTCAGCTTCGCCTCGCTGTCGCTCACGCCTGGCCAGGGGGTGCGCGAATTCTCCATGGCCGGCGCCATGGGCTCGTTCCTCCTGTTCGCCATCGACGGCAAGTTCTTCGTCGCCGATGGCTTCGCAGAACAAGTCAGCCGCCTGCGGCGTTGCCGTTGGGCGCTATTGGGAGCGCGCCTTCCCTTGCAAGGCATGAAGTCATCGGACCGGGCAAGAAGGATGGGCATAAGTTCTATAGAAGACACGCTTGGCAGATGTTCAAAAGATGGGGAATTGCCCAGCGCCGTGCCATTGCCGACAGGCACGATCGCGGCTTTAGAAGCGGAAAAGGCGACACGTGCGGCTTCAGAGCACCGTCGCCATCGACAGCAGAATGTCGCATCGTGAAAAAAGCAGGCTAAGCGGCGAGTTCACGTTTCCGGCGACCATATAGACCATGTAAAGGGCTTGAAAACGCGCACGGACATCGCTTCCGAAGCTTCTCTCCGCGCTCGCCAAGGTCCGGCGGAACGCAAATCTTTGAGAAAAGTGACAAAAAAGAGAGAAAAGGGAGATTGACAGTCTTCTAGAACTTGGGTTATATATCCGTTCGTTCGTTGGTCAGAACAACAAAAGTTCTGGCCCTTGGTGCCTGCGAGGAGTTTTTCCGACACGTCCAGCGAGAAGCCCAAGAGTCGTTCTTCGAGGATTTTGGTAGAGGAGGGAGCGAGGACAGGTCGTCCGTCAGCGCCGATCATCCAGCACGAACTCAGCGACGGTTTCACGAGGTGAATAGTCTGTCGGTTCGAGGATGACCAAAAGTCTGATGCGGAGGGGCTTTTGCGCCTCGCCGCGTGCGCGGAACGCGCGCGCTTCGGTGGGCGGTCTTTCGATCCACGGCGAAGTCATGCAAGGGGCAGGAAGCAGGTGGGGCGGCGTGTGGCGGTGCGGTTTTGGGCGTGCGGTGCTGGCGCTGCTCGTCGTCATGTGGCTCGTCTTCGGGCCGTTGGTGTCGGCTGCGCGCGCGCAAAACGACGTCATGATGCAGGCCTTCTACTGGGACGTGCCCGTGGATGCTGCTGGCCGCAACGGCACGTGGTGGGACACGCTCACGGCCAAAGCTCCAGAGTGGAGAAGCGCTGGCATCACGGCCATCTGGACGCCGCCGCCGAGCAAGGGGAACTTCGGCATCTACGACATGGGCTACGGGTTGTTCGATCATTTCGATCTCGGCGCCTACAACCAGAAAGGCACGGTGGAGACGCGCTTCGGCAGTCGCGCCGAACTGGAGCGCATGATTCGTGCCATGCACGACAACCAGATCGAGGTCTATTGCGACATCGTGCTCAATCACATGTATACCGCTGACACCGAAAACGAGCCGAATCCGGCCGTGAAGCGTTATGTCGATGCGGAAGCGGTGGTCGGCGGCGTGCAACACGTGCCCTATCCGACCAACGAGATCCTCTGGCGGATTCCCAACGCGCAGCCCGGCGATTATTACATCAAGATCAAAGGCTACGCGCTCGATTGGAATGCCGACTATCGCGAACGGGCGTACGATCTGACCATCAACTGGACCGGCGCGCCCGATGACACCGCCAACGTCTATTGGGAGTACGAACCGAACAACGGGCAGGGCCAATTCAACAACTTCCCGGGATCGGGCAAACACATCTGGGCACACATCAACTACCAGGGCGACGTGGACGAGTACAAGATCACGGTCGCTTCGCCGCGCGACATCGACATTCGACTGATCGCCAAACGTGAGGTTAACGGCGTGCTCCAGTGGGCCAGTCAAGAGAACGGCTACCGGGTCTTCGAGGTTTGGTACAATGGCACCAATCTAGCCCCGACCGTGTTGCAGGCGCGCACCAACACGCGCATCTCCTACGTGACGCACAGCGGACCGGGAGAACAGAACTGGACGTGGAACTACGCGCATTTTCATCCCGTGGATCAGAACGATTATCTGAGCGGCAGTGGTTATCAAGACTCCATCGAACCGAACTGGAAGCTCTTCGGCCAAGATCTAAACACGTTCGATCCGGCGGTGCAGGATCGCTTGATCGCTTGGGGGCAGTGGTTGACCAACACGGTCGGTTTCGATGGCTACCGTCTGGATTTCGTTCGCGGGTATCAGGAGGAGTTCGTTGCGCGGTGGGTCAACAGCATGCCGCGGCGTCCAGATGGGTCGCAGCGTTTCGTCGTCGGGGAATATTTCACCAGCTATAAATATCGCATCAAGGATTGGGTCAACAGCGTCTACGGCTATCAGCACAATGGTTACCGCGCTGATGTAGATGCCTTCGATTTTCCGCTCAAATTCACGCTGACGCAGATGACCAACAGCAGTTCGGCCAGCTTCAACATGGCGTGGCTGAACCATGCCGGTATGGTGCGCGACGACACCGGCAACAGCTTGCCAGCGACGTCGGTGGTCACTTTCGTCGAAAACCATGACACGGGCAAGGAGCACGACAAGTGGGTGGCGCGCGATTGGAAGATGGCTTACGCCTACATCCTGTTCGCCGAAGGGCGTCCGTGCATCTTCTATCCGCACTACTACGCTGTCACGCAGGTCGATGCCGGCAACCCGAATCTTCGGGTGACGGCGCCGACGAGTTTGCAGACCGATATCCGAAAGATGATCGACGTCCGGCGGCGCTACCTGAACGGCGGCATGATCGTGCTGACCGAAACGGGCAATCCCTATCCGGCGAGCGCGACGTGGAACGTGTACGTCGCGCGTCGTTTCGGCGATGCGAACAGGCCGGGTGCGATCCTCGTGCTCAACAACCACGAAACAGAGACCAAAGGCGTGTGGGTTGACAACGCGCCGCCCGGCTCGGGCTATGCAAGCTGGGCCGGACGAAAGCTGGTCAACATCACGAGCGGGAACAACGAAGAGACGCAAGTTTACGCCGACGGACGCGTCTATGTTTGGGCGCCGCCGCGCGGCTATGCCGTGTTCGTTCCACGATGAGGGTTATCGACCCGAAAACTTCATGGAGGGAGACTGGCGAGCGGCGCTTGCCGCCGCTCGCGTGATGTCGGTTGCTTCGAAAATGGAGAATGGAGAATCGCGTATGCAGAAGAGGGAGTTGCACATTGGGCGGCTGATTCGCGACCTCGCCGCTTTGTGCTTGATCGTCGGCGCTTGGGCGGTGGCGGCGCCAGCACAGACCACCAAGGGGACCATCGTCGGTACGGTCACGGACACGACGGGCCGCGTGGTTCCCAATGCGACCGTGACGATCACCAACGTCGCCACCGGCGCCGAACGGCGAGTGACGACGAGCGACGAT
>CAKZOF010000474.1 GCA_937135995.1 uncultured Pyrinomonas sp. | reverse complement strand
TTCGGCTGGCTGCAGGAGAGATGTCAAATAAACTGAGCGAGATCATCGACGCGAAGGCCAAGCGCGTCGAACAGGCGCGCGCCGTGCGCCACTCGGAAGCCATCGTGCATGAAGCGCACGCGCAAAGACAAAAGCGCCCGCCGCATCATCTTCGTTCGATGCTGGCGCGAGACGAGGTGAACATCATCGCCGAGATCAAGCGCGCCTCGCCATCCAAGGGCGTGATCAAGGCTGACGTTGACCCGGCCGCGCTCGCGCTGAAATACGCCGCTGGCGGGGCGGCGGCGATCTCCGTACTGACCGAAGAAGACTATTTTCGCGGTTCGCTCGATGATCTGCGCGCCGTGCGCGCTGCGGTCGAGCTTCCGATCCTGCGCAAAGATTTCATCTTCGATGAGTTCCAAGTTTACGAAGCGGCGGCAGCCGGAGCCGACGCCGTGCTGTTGATCGTCGCCGCGTTGGACGATCGCTCGCTTGTGGCTCTTCGCGCGGTGATCGAGGAGCGTCTAGGGATGGACGCTCTGGTCGAGGTGCATACGGTCGAAGAGTTCGAACGCGCGCGCGCTTGCGGCGCGAGCTTGATCGGCGTCAATAATCGCGATCTGCGCACGTTCGAAGTCTCGCTCGAAGCTTCGATCCGAGTGGCTCAGCGCGCTGCTTCGGACGAAGGCGTGCTGCTCGTGAGCGAAAGCGGCATCGGCGACAAGAGCGAGATCGCGGCTTTGCGCAAGATGGGCTACCGCGCGTTTCTTGTCGGAGAGGCGTTGATGCGAGCCGTGGATCCAGCTGAAGTCTTGCGCAGGTTGCGCTCGGACGGGACCAGTAGATGAGACGCGCGCTGGAAGATGCTGGCGAAGTGATCGCATCTTCAGCGTGCGTCGGAAGATGGGGAGTCGGATGAAAGAGGCTGACGATCCAGTTCGCTCTTTTCGATCTCGATCACCTTTCGCAAGCGGCGAAGATGACGCTCTTCGCCCGTGAAGCGCGCGCGGACGAAAGCGCGCACGATCTCCAGCGCGAGTTCCACGCCGATGACGCGCGCGCCGAGGCAGAGCACGTTGCAGTCGTCATGCTCGCGCGATTGACGGGCCGAGTAGGTGTCGCTGCAAAGAGCGGCGCGGATGCCGCGCAGCTTGTTCGCCGCAACGCAAGCCCCGACGCCGCTTCCGCAAACGAGGATGCCTAAGTCGGCCTGCCCGGCGCGTACGGCTTCGCCGACCATGCGCGCGTAATCTGGATAGTCATCCGGTTGTGAAGCGTCGTGCGTGCCGAAATCTACGATGTCGTGCCCTTCGGCGCGAAGCGCTTCGATGATCCGCTCGTTGAGCGGCACTCCGGCATGATCAGCGCCAACGGCGATCTTCATCCTTGTACCTCATCAAGCACGCGACGTGCGCGCGCGATGACGTTTTCGACGTTGAATCCCAGTTCGCGCAGCACTATTTCACCCGGAGCAGAAGCGCCGAAGCGGTCTAGGCTTATCACGTCGCCCGTCGGCCCAACGTAGCGATCCCAACCTAAGCGCGCTCCGGCTTCGATGGCTAAACGCGCCGTCACTTGCGGCGGCAAAACGTCGTTGCGGTAAATTTCGTCCTGATCCTCGAACAGTTCCCAGCACGGGAAAGAGACGACGCGCGTGCGTATGCGCTCTTTCTGTAGAGCTTCGCGCGCTTCGAGCGCAAGATGAACTTCGGATCCGGTGGCCATCAAAATCAATTCAGGAGTTGTTGCCGCACCCTTGTCGTCCGCGGCTTCGGCCAAGATGTAGGCCCCACGCCGCAAGCCTTCCGCCGAAGCGTAACGCTGGCGATCGATAACGGGCACCTTCTGCCGTGACAGCGCCAACGCCGTCGGTGCATGTCGGCGCAGGATGGCAATGCGCCATGCTTCGCGCACTTCGTGCGGATCGGCCGGGCGGATGACGTAAAGGTGCGGGATGGCACGCAATCCGGCAAGCTGTTCGACCGGTTGATGCGTCGGCCCATCTTCGCCGAGTCCGATGGAATCGTGCGTGAAGACGTAGATGACCTGGACTTCGGACAGCGCAGCGAGACGGATCGAGGCTTTCATGTAATCCGAGAAGACAAGAAACGTTCCGCCGAACGGGATCAACCCGCCGTTCAGGCTGATGCCGGTCAAGCAGGCGCCCATCGCGTGTTCGCGCACGCCGAAATGAATGTTGCGCCCGTCGTACGCGCCGGGTTGAAAATCATGGCTCGATTTGATCTCGGTGTTGTTTGAGCCAGTCAGATCAGCCGATCCGCCGATGAGCATCGGGATGGCTGGAGCGATCGCGTTGATCACTTCGCCCGACGCTTGGCGCGTCGCCATCGGTTTGGCGTCGGCGAAACTCGGCAGATGCCTTTCCCAGTCTTCGGGCAATTCGCTGCTCATCGTCAATTTCCACTCGCGGGCCAGCTCCGGATAGGCGCGTTCGTACTCTTCGACGAGCGCGTTCCACTCGGCTTCGAGCTGCGCGCCGCGTTCGACCGCTTTGCGAAAGTGGGCCAGCGCTTCTTCCGGCACATAGAAGGTACGGTCTTCGGGCCAGCCGAGCCGGCGCTTCGCTTCGCGCACAGCCTCTTCGCCCGGCGGATCGGAATGGGCTTTGTGCGTCCCTTGCGTCGGAAGTCCGTAGCCGATGATCGTGTGAACGGAGATGAGCGACGGGCGATCGGTTACAGCTTGCGCTTCGCGTATGGCGCGCTCGATCGCGTCCAGATCGTTGCCGTCTTCCACCGTCTGCGTGTGCCAGCCGTAAGCCTCGAAGCGGCGAACGACATCTTCGGTGAAAGCAAGATCGGTCGAACCGTCGATCGTCACGCGATTGTTGTCGTAAAGGTAGATGAGTTTGCCGAGTTTCAGATGGCCGGCCAGCGAAGCCGCTTCCGCGGCGACGCCTTCCATCAGATCGCCGTCGGAGACGATGGCGTAGATGTAATGATCGAGCAGCGGGAAATCTGGGCGATTGAACCGCGCGGCCAGGTGGGCTTGACCGATGGCCATGCCGACGCCGTTGGCAAAACCCTGACCGAGCGGCCCGGTCGTGACCTCGACGCCCGGCGTCAGGACGTTTTCCGGGTGGCCCGGCGTCTTCGATCTCCACTGGCGAAAGCGTTTGATCTCGTCGAGCGAAAGGTCGTAGCCAGTTAAATAGAGCAGCGCGTAAAGGAGCATTGAACCATGCCCCGCCGAGAGCAGGAAACGGTCGCGATTGGCCCACTTCGGATGGCGCGGGTTATGGCGAAGAAAACGAGTCCACAGGACATAGGCCATCGGCGCGGCGCCCATCGGCAATCCCGGATGGCCCGATTTGGCTTGCTGGACGGCATCGAGCGCCAGCGTGCGGATCGTGTTGATGCAGAGTTGATCGAGTGCGGTGGTTTGCGTTGCAATGCTCACTTGGTCCTCTCCCTCGAAAATCGTCCGAAAACCTTGCGCCGCGAATCCCAACGACGCGCCTTTGGTTTCGCTCGTTCGGCAAGCGACGTTGGTTCAATCTCTTCTCGATCCTCAAGCATGCTGCACTGCGCGCTATTGGTCAAGCCGCCTGGCTGTCGAGCACCAGATGGTATATGCGTTCATGTCGTGCACGTGCGGCGACGTAGCGCGCGGCGCGATGCTCGTCAGGGACGAATCGGCGTGCGGTCACTGGCGACAAGTCGCGGAGCGACAACGCGCCCGAAGTTTCTAGCGCGAGCAGCGCCGCACCGCGACTCGAGGCTTCGCGCACGCCCGAAAGTTCAATTGGATGTGCGAAGACATCGGCGAGCAGTTGCACCCAAAACGGCGAATTTTGCAGCGCGCCGCCCGAAGCGACGATGGTCGAAACGGGAAAGAGCGTGCGCAGTTCGTCGGCGATAGCAGCGAAGCGATAGGCGACGGCTTCGAGCGTCGCGCACGCGATGTCGATGGGGCGCGTGCGCGTGGACAACCCGAGAATCGCTCCACGCGCTTCAGCATGCCATCCGGTGCTTCGTTCACCGGACCAGAAAGGGAGCACCGTCAGCCCGTGCTCGTCGGGCGCGAGCCGTTTCAGTTCCTCTTCCAACGTTGCTGCTTCGAGCGCGAGCGAGCGACACAGCCACGCGCGCAAGTTCCCGCCATCGGAGAGCGCTCCGCCGACGATCACTCTTCTCCCATCCAAACGGTAGCACCACAGGCTTGAGGGCAGCGAGCGAGGTGGCGCGCCCTCGAATAGAACACGCATCGCCCCGGAAGTGCCGATCATAACCACGGCGCGCTCTTGCGTCGAGCAGCTTTCGCCGACGTTGCTCGTCGCTCCATCGGCGAACGGCGCGTGCCACCGCGCTTGGCTCAATGGCGGCCAGCGCTCAGCCCAAGTGGGCACCAGATGCGCAACCGCTTCGCTCGCGTCTTTCACCGCCGGAAACGCTTCTCGATGCAATCCGAGATCGGCGATCAATTGTTCGTCCCAATCGCCACGATGTTGATCGAATAGCCCCGTTCCTGCAGCCATCGAGACGCTCATCACCGAGCGGTCCAGCAAACGGCCGGTCAAAAATTCGCTGAACGAACCGAACCGCGCCGCGCGCCCGACGAGTGCCTCTTGCCGCTCGCGCAACCAAAGGAGCTTTGCCGGCCAGTAGCTCGGGTGGAGTCGGCATCCCGTGCGCTGGTGCGTTTTCGCTTCGTCCAGCCGCGCGCGTAGCAGAGCGGCAGCCGCGCGCGCGCGCGTGTCGGCCCAGCCTAGAACCGGCGTCAACGCGCGGCCTGCGTCGTCGAGAACGACGAGACTATGCCAGAAGCAGGAGACGGCGACTTCGGCGGCGCGAACGTCGCGTGGCACAAGCTGAAGGGCGTCGTCCACGGTCGATACCACTGTTGAGAACAGTTCCTCGGCATCGCCCTCGGAGGCCCCCTCCTCGCTCGTGCGAAAGCTCCAGGCTCTTTTGGCCTGAGTGGCTTTTATTTCGCGCCCGCGCGCGTCGAAAAGCGACGCGCGCACGCTGGACGAGCCGATGTCGATGACGAAGACGAATGGCTCCTGCGCACGGGAGAACTCAATTTCAAACCGTTCATCGAAT
>CAKZOF010000473.1 GCA_937135995.1 uncultured Pyrinomonas sp. | reverse complement strand
TGAATGGCGGGCGGCGCAAGTGGATCGACGAGGGGCGTGAGATCACCGAGGATGTGCCGAGCGTGCCCTCGACCGATTACCATTGCCATGGCATCGACTTGGGTTTGCGCGCCTTTTTGCCGGAGGTGACCTACGCCTATCAGCGCGACGATGTCAAGCTCGTCGACGTCCGCTCGCCTGCCGAGTTCAAGGGTGAAGTCACGGCACCGCCGGAATATCCGACCGAAGCGGCGCAGCGCGGCGGGCACATTCCGGGCGCGGTCAACGTCCCTTGGGCGCAGGCCGTCGCCGACGACGACACCTTCAAGCCGGTAGATGAGTTGAAACAGCTTTACGAAAGCAAGGGGGTGACGCCGGACAAGACCGTCATCACCTACTGCCGCATCGGCGAGCGTTCGTCGCACACGTGGTTCGTGCTGAAGTACCTGCTCGGCTACCCGACGGTGATCAACTACGATGGGTCATGGAGCGAATGGGGCAACGTCGTTGGGTTGCCGATTGAAAAGGGTGAATGAAGGGAGCAGCGGCAGTGCTCGATCTGCGCGGGCGCGAGGAAGAGTGCGGCGCGTCGCCCGTTCGCGAAGCGATCGAGGCGCTGCGTGTGCTCGAAACAGGCCAACGGTTGGAGGTCTTGACGAACGTGCGCGAACATACCTTCACGCTTGCGCAGTGGGCGCGCCGAAACGGTTTCGCCGTCGAGATCGAGGAGCATGGCCGCGAAGCGCGGTTGCGCTTTGAAAAAGCGGAGTGATTGTTCTCGACCCGGGCGAAAGCAGGCGAGATCGGGAAACGCAACCGGCTCTTTGAAAAAAGAGGCTGGGCCTTTCGGGAGTGGACGACGGAGTGGTCCAACAAGGTGCCTCGGAGTCGAGCTTTTCGTGGGTCGAACGATTGCGCTCTCATCAGCACGACGGTTCGGCGCGTCCGATGGCCCGCTCTTCGGGAGATCACCGCGCACTCAGGCTTTGTGCGCGACGAGCGTTTCTCCGTTTCTCCGCGGCTGTCCTATGATGAAAGGCGCTCGACGAATCGGATGCACAGGGAGCTAACAGGAGTGGACTCGCCGGAGACGGAGCAACTTTCGCTCGAGACTTTGCTGGTTCATGCCGGAATGCGCTCGCCCGCGCCGACGGGAGAACCGACCGCGCCGCCCATCTACGCGGCGACGACCTTCACCTACGACGCGCTCGAGGATTTCAATCGCGTCTTCTCCGGCGAAAAGCGCGGCTACGTCTACACGCGCTACGGCAATCCGACGGTTGCTGCGCTCGAGGAGGCTGTCACGGTCTTCGAGCAGGGAAGCGGCGCGTGTGCTTTCGCCTCGGGTATGGCGGCGCTGCATGCCGCGTTGCTGGCGTGCGAGGTGGGGCCGGGGTCGGTAGTGCTCGCTTCGCAGGACCTTTACGGCGTGACGCTGCAACTGCTGCAGACGGTCTTCGCTGCGTTCGACGTGAAGACCGTGCTGGTCGATTTCCACGATGCGGAACGAGCGCGAGCGCAGGCGTGCCAGATGCGCCCGCGCGCCATTCTGGTTGAAACCATCTCGAATCCTCTGCTCAAGGTCTGCCCACTGGACCTGTGCGTGGCGTTGGCGCGTGAGGTGGGTGCGCGCTTGATCGTTGATAACACCTTTGCGACGCCCTTTCTGTGTCGGCCCATTGAGCACGGCGCTGACTTCGTCGTCCACAGCGCGACCAAGTATTTGGGCGGACACGCCGATGCTATCGGTGGGCTGGTTGTGGTGCGC
>CAKZOF010000472.1 GCA_937135995.1 uncultured Pyrinomonas sp. | reverse complement strand
CTTGCTCCGTCGCAAGCGGCCGTTCCGCTTCCTGATCTCGAAGTAAACGTTTCACTCGATCATCCCGTCGAGGCCCAACCGCTTGAAGAGATCATCTCGTCCGGAGAGCGCGTGCTTCTGGTGCTGCCGGACGTCGTGCGCCCGAGCGCGAGCGGACTGATCGCGCAAGCGCTGGTCCGGCGATTGATTCAACTCGGGATCGCCGCGCGCGACATCCGGGCCATCTTCGCCACCGGTTTCAGGCGCGCGCTCAGCGCCGACGAGAAGCGCGATCTTCTGTCGCCGTTCATCGCGCAGCGAATCGAAACCGTGGAGTTCGACCCGCGCGATCCCAGCCAAATGGTCCGCCTAGGACAGACGCCGCGCGGGCTTCCGATTGAACTCCATCGAGCGCTGTTCGATGCCTCGCACGTGATCTTGGTGGGTCCGGTCTCTTTTCATTTCCTGCTCGGCTTCACGGGCGGGCGCGAACTGATCTGTCCAGGGCTGTGCTCTTTGCGCGCCATCGAGGAGCTGTTCTTCTCGACGCTGGCTGAGGGCGCGCCCGGATCGCTCGACGGCAACCTCGCGCACGAGGAGTGCGAACGCGTGGCGGCGGAAGTCGCGCCATCCTTTCTCGTCAACATCGTCGTCGACGAGCGGCTGCGTCCGATCGAGCTGTGCGCCGGTGATTGGCGCGCATCGCATCGCCGCACCTGCGCCCTTTACGCAGAGGCGCACGCGATCGAGATCGATGCACCGCGCCCGCTCGTCATCATCTGCGGCGGCGGCGATCCGTTCGATCTCGACCTATTCCAAGCATACGATGCGTTGCGCGTGGCCGCACGCGCTTGCGCCGAGGGCGGAACGATCATCATCGCTGGCGCCTTCAACGAAAGAGATGGCGCCGAACGAAGCCCGCGCATGCGTGATCTGTTGACCACGGCCTTGGGCGAAGAGGCTAAAAAGCGTCGCCTCGTTCTCGTTTCGGACCTCGACGAGCACGAAGCGCGTGCGTTCGGATTGGAATCGGCGCCGTCGCTCGACGAGGCGCTGGCGACCGTGGAGCGAGACGTACCCGGCTTCATCATGCCACACGGCGCGCGCTTCATGCCCGTCGTTGGAAAGGCCGCGTAGTCAACGCCTGCGGGCAGGAGTTGAGCGAGGAGGCTGTTGTTCCGTCGCGTTCGCCCGAAGCGAAAACGTTTCGGCCTGCTCGCACAGCCGCAAGATATGAGCGTAACGTCTAAGGCTACGGCCGATCGTCTTTCGGCAAGGAGGCAGACTCGAATGAGAGTTCTTTGGTTCGCTTTGATCCCGCTCTTCGTCGTTCTCGGTCGCGCCCAGCAGCCAACTCCGAGCAACGCAGATCAAAACGGCGCGCGCCAGCGCGTGCCACTGACCGAGGTGGCGTTCGACAGCGATGTTGCCGGGCAAGTAGTGCTCGCGGCGCGGTTGCGCACCGCAGCGCTCGGTGGAACGCCCGACGCTCCGGCGACCAACGCGCGCGTCGTGATCGAAAACCGTGGTCCGTCTTTTTACGGCTTCGCGTCCGGTTGGGTAACCTTTTACGATGCGCAAGGCACGCGCTGCGGCGAAGCGATGTGGACCATCAACGCTTTCGCGCCGGGCGAAGCGGTCGACAGAGACCTGCCGGGTCTGCGCCTGACCTGCACGCCAGCGACGTGGCGACTGGCGGCGGCCTCGCTGCTGACGCGCACAGGTGATCAAGCCAGACCAGCCGAGCGACGGCCGATAGCCGCGACCGTGCCGCTGCAGATCAACGTCAACGGCACGGTGCTGCCGATTCAGCTCGGCAACCCAATCGAGTTGACCGTCGGCGCCGAGCGCGTGCGCATCGTGCTCAGCCCGGCGCCTTAGCAAGCGTGCGCGCTCTCGCCACTCGATCAGCACGAAGAGCGAGGCGCCTTGACTTGCGCATCTTTTGGTGTGAGCATTGGACTCACCCGATGATCTGGTGTTGTCCTTCCCTCGGCCGATGAACAGGAGGTGAACCACATGGCCGAAGAGAAGCCAAGGAAGAAATGCGAACATCCAAGCTGCAATTGCACCGTCGCGGAAGATGAGAGGTATTGCAGCGAGTACTGCGCCAACGCGCGCGACGTGTTGGAGATAGGTTGCGGTTGCGAACACCCGGAATGTCGTTGAACGTGCGGCGCTCCGGCCAGAACCGTTCGCCACGGCTTGAAGCAGACCTGACGAGCCTCGCGCGTCAGGTCTTTTCTCTCTCGCTGCCGCCTTCGAGCGGCCCCAACCGATGCAACGTAATGGGATCGAGCTTGCACGTCGCTGGCCCGCAGCGAACGACTTTCGCGCGCAAGCTTTTCCACCACGAATTGAGGTAACATGAAAGCATGGACGCGCAGGCGCAAAGAGATCGAACGCGCGAACGCACTCTTCGCGCGGCGACGTTGGATCGGCTGGCGCAGATCGTCGGCGCCGAGCATGTGCTGACCGCAGAGGACGAACTGACCGCTTACGGCAAGGACGCGCTCGGCGAAATCTTTCCTCCGGACGCAGTCGTGCTGCCGCGTACGGCGCAAGAGGTGGCTGCCATCGTCCACGTCGCCAACGAACTGCTCGTTCCGCTGACGGTGCGCGGCGGCGGCGTCGGATACACCGGCGGCGCTGTTCCCGTTCGCGGCGGCATCGTTCTGAGCACGGAGCGAATGAATTCGATCAAAGAGATCGCTTTCGACGACCTCTATGCAGTGGTCGAACCGGGCGTGCGCACCTACGAACTGCAACAGGCGGTGGAAGCGCAAGGCCTCTTCTACCCACCGGACCCGTCATCGCTGCGCGATTCTTTCATCGGCGGCAACATCGCTGAAAACGCTGGCGGCCCGCGTTCGGTGAAGTACGGCGTGACCAAACACTACGTGCTCGGGCTCGAAGTGGTCACGCCCACGGGCGACATCATTCGCGCCGGCGGGAAGACAACGAAAAACGTCGTCGGCTTCGATCTCGTCGGGCTGATGTGCGGATCGGAAGGGTTGCTCGGCATCATCACCGAAGCCACGCTGCGCTTGCTGCCTTTGCCCGAAGCGACGCAGACAGTGCGCGCGCTGTTTCGTTCCATGCGCGAAGCGTGCGCTTGCGTGCCACAGTTCGTCCGCGCGCGCATCGTCCCGACGGCTATCGAAGTGATGGATCGCCATGCCATCCGCGCCGTGGAAGAAGCTTTCTCGTTTGGCATTCCGCGCGAAGCCGAAGCCTTGCTGCTGGTCTCCGTCGACGGAGATCGCGCGGAAGTTGAACGCGAAGCGCAGATCGTCGAGCGCATCCTCGGCGCGGGCGGGGGGTTCGACGTGCAACGCGCCCGAAACAAAGCGGATGAAGATCGCCTGTGGGAAGTGCGCCGCGCTCTTTCGCCGGCCATCATGCGCTATGGGACGCTCAAACTGAACAACGATGTCGTCGTCCCGCGTTCGCGCATTCCCGAACTCATCGAGCGCGTGGAAGAGATCGCGCGCCGCCAGCGCGTCATGGTCGTCAATTTCGGTCACGCTGGCGACGGCAACATCCATGTGAATTTCATGTGCGATCGTGAGGATGCCGACGCCGTGCGGCGCGCGCGCGCCGCCGTGCGCGAAACCTTCGCCGCGGCCATCGAACTCGGCGGCACGATCAGCGCTGAACACGGCATCGGCTACACTAAAGCGCCCTATCTCGACATGGCGCTTTCTGCCGAAACCATCGAGACGATGATGCGGCTCAAAAAAGCGCTCGATCCGAACTGGATACTCAACCCCGGCAAAGTCTTCGCCGCGCGCGAAGAAGCGCAAGACGGACGCTGACCTCGCGGCGGGATGGGCCATGCAGCATTCGTGCCTTGGGAACGAAATGGCTGGACCGAAAACCGATGCAAGGAGATGACCAGATCGCATGCTGAAGTAAAGAGTACCTTGCCAGCCTTCACGAATGGAGGGCGCATGGCGATGGTGCGACTTTGGCTGCATCTTGCGAACGACAAAGCGCGCCGGAAATCAGCCGAAGAATAAGGACCAGCAATGCTCGCTTTTCTGCTCGAACTTCAACGCTTGAAACGACTCGACCGCACGGGCTGGGTGCTACGCGGGTTGGCGCCGGGCGCTGAATCCGTAGCGGCTCATTCCTACGGCGTCGCGTTGACAGCTATGCTCCTCGCCGACCGAGTCGCTGCGCGCGGCACGCCGATTGATATCGAAAAGGTGATGCGGATGGCGCTTCTTCACGACCTGACCGAGACGCGCCTCGGTGATCTGCCGCAAACGGCAGCGCGCTATTTCGGCGAAGAGGCGCGTCGCAAAGCAGCGCGCCGCGCGTTCGCGGACATCATAGCCTCGCTCGATGAGACGACGCGCGACGGCTATCTCGCGTTGCACGACGAATACGAAGAACGCGTGAGTCTCGAATCGCGCCTCGTCAAAGCCGCAGACGTGATCGACCTTTTGGCGCAGGCGCTCGCCTTTGAACGGGCGGGGAGCCGCGGGTTGGATGAATTCTGGACGGCTGTTGCGCGCAATCTGGCGCTCGATGAAGAAGTAGCTGCCATCGTCGACGAGGTTCTGCGGGAGATGGTTCGAGCGCGGAGAAACGCGCTCGGCGTCGCGCCCCCGGAACAAGAGGACGCGGGAGCGAGTGGTCTAGGCAAAAAGCGAGAATCACCGGAGGGGAGCAAGGGAGATTGAAGGTCTATCTGTTGAACGTCGAAGGTGCGGGGCCCGTCTTCTACGGCGAGAAGCTAGATAAAGCCGCGCCGCGCGGTGGCGTGCGCGGTTGGCTCGAAAAGCAACATCGCCGCTGGTTGACGAGCCTGCGCCGGGCAGAGAACAGCATCGGCGCGACTACGCGGCGCGTGGAAGGATGGCTCGAACGGCGCGTGCCGCCCGATGAAGCGTTGCTTCGCAGCCTGCGCGATGCCAACGAAATCGAGATCTTTCATCCGACGACGATCAGCGAAACGGAGGCGGCGCGCGCATGGCGCGAGTACCTCGTGCGCGCGCGGAATCGCCACCTACGCTGGCTGCTCGTTGATCTGCTGATCGTCCCGTTGACCCTGCTGCTCATGCCTCTGCCGGGACCGAACTTCATCGGCTACTGGTTCGTCTATCGCGCCATCTGCCACGCGCTCGCCCTCTTGGGCGCGCGCCGTGCGCTGAACGCAGAAGCCAAATGGCGTTTGACGGCCGCGCACGAACTCGATGCCACTTTCTCGGATGAGCACGCCGAAAAGATCGCAGCGCTCGCCCGACGGTTCAACCTCGCGCATCTTCGCCCCTTCGTCGCAAAGATGCGCGCGCGGGCGAAAAGCCAAGCGGTGGCGCTCGCACCCGAAGTCCAAAAGACGGATTGACCCCTACCGATCTTCGGCTCGCATCAGAGCGACGGAGATGGCCGTCTTCGCTTCTTTCGCTCCACAAAAAAAGAGCGTTGCTTTCGGGCAACGCTCCAAGTTCCACGTTGGCTTGCTAGCGAGCTTTAGCGCTCGTTGACGGCAGAGTGTCTCTCGTTCCGATAGGGAGGAGTCGCTGCATCGTTCCACGAGCAGCTCTTTGGACGACGCGGCTAAACTGGCTTGGCCAGCTATCCCCTGTACGCTCCGCTGCCCGTTGGGCGGGCAGCGGAGCGTACAGTGGTTTCGCGTCTTTGCCCTACGATGGTTAAAGCATAACACAAGTCGGTTCGTGTTGCAACACATATTTTGAAAAAATTTTCGGGCGGCCATTTACGCCGTTTTTTCGCCCAAAATCGGCCGGGACCCGGCAAGTCGAGGGCCATCCCGCCGGGACGGCTGGCGGGTTCGTTCAAAATTCGCGTTCTTCGTAGATGGCCTCGCAGATGCGCGATAGTTCGTGCTGATCTGGCGGCACAACGCGCTCGGCGAAATAGGCGTGGAGCGCATCGACCGAGGTACGCATCTCTTCGAGCAGTTTGAGTCCTTTGGGCGTGATCCTCGCGATCGACAGGCGTCCGTCTTCTTCGGACGGGAGGCGTTCGACCAACCCGCGCTTCTCCAAGCGGCCGATCAAGCGCGTGACGTCGGGCGCGCGCTCGAGCATGCGCCGAGCGATCTCGCCGCGCGAATGGCCTTGCGGATAGACGCCCTTGAGAATGCGCAAGACGTTGTACTGTGAGAGCGTGATGCCGTAGCGGGCGAACTCTTGATTGAATCGCTCGCGCAAGTGATTGGCCGCGACGAGGAGATTCAAGAGGGCTTCTTGCACTGGGCTTTCGAAGCTCTCCTGCTTGATCCTTCGGCGTAGAGCTTCTCCCATAGAGGACCTCGACGAGGAAAGGTCTAGTTTCATAACAAGTTCTTCTCTCGGTCTCCAGCCTCGGTCGGCGACGAGTCGGAACCGGGTTCGTCTTCAAGTTTGCGGTACTGGGTCGCTGATGTGAGCTGGGGCGGGCGTCATCACCGGACCCGAGGGCACACAAAGCACGGGGCAAGGAGCGTTGCGGACGATGCGTTCGATCTCTTGTCCGAGAGCGGGGGCGCCCCCGAACAGCGACGGGTGAACGCTGGTTCCCGCCACGATCAAATCGAAATCGTTCTCCGTGACCACTCCGCCAGCTAAAGCAGGCGGCTTCTCGGAACACGCATGACGTGACCGTCTACG
>CAKZOF010000471.1 GCA_937135995.1 uncultured Pyrinomonas sp. | reverse complement strand
CGGCGCGATGCCACCCGCCGACCCGCCTGATCCCGTGAAGGCGTTGGTGCCGAAGTAGGCGATCGCGATGTTGCCGTTCGGCGAGATGTCACCAGAGAAGCGCAACCTAATCGGGATGCCGCTGGCGTAGGTCGTGATGCCTGACATCTGCCAGCCGTTCAGCAACCCGCGAGTGAACCAGTTGTCCAACGCCCCGCGCGCTAAACTGGGCACGTTGTAGTTGTAGGAGAGGTTGAAGACGTGCGTTCGGTCAAAGGGTAGCACGCCGTAGCTACGACCACGCGCGTCCACGGGATCAACCTCATCGCCCGTCTCGCTGACGCCCGTGATCCCGAGCGCTTTGGAGAAGGTGTAGGTCGCAAAATAAGTGAGATTACCCGTCCTTCTGCTGAGCGTCGCTTGCAACGAATGGTAGTTGGAAGTCGCCGTGAACTCTTTGTAACGGACGCCGCCGTAGGCCGGGAAGGGCTTGAACTGCGCCAGCACTTGATCGTTGAGCGCCGCGCGATGCAGCGGATTCGACAGATCGGCGTTGCCCACCTGGCCGCTCAACAGTTTTCCGATCGGAATGTAATTGATCTGGCGCTGCTGCGGAAGATGGCGTCCAAAGGTGCCGACGTAACCGATGGTGGCGATGTTGCCAAAAGGCAGCCTGCGTTCGAGCGTCAGGCTCGCGTTGGTCGTTCGCGGCACGGCGATCGATTCGGGATTGGCCGAGTCGATGCTGACGTTGCCTACCTGTCCGAACGGATCGATTCTCCCGAGACTGGTGTAGTTCAGATCGAACGAGTAGCTGTTGAAAGATGCTGAATAGGCGTTGGGCGGCTGCGTGATCACGTAGTACTGGTAGTTGCCCTGTACGCGGTTGTAGAACACACCAGCGCCGCCACGAATAACCATCTCGCCGCGTCCACCGATGTCCCACGCAAAGCCGAGCCGCGGCATCCAAAGCGGCGCTGGGTTGTCCGTCAGACCGTTGGGTATCTCGCCTCTGGCGGCCTGCAAGATTCCGTTCGGCCGTTTAGGATCGCCGTTGATCAGAACGCCTTGCGAGCGCACGTAGGCTTTCGGGTCGAAGAGCACGGCACGCCCAGTCAACTCTTTGTTCGTCGGGAAGTAGGCGAAACGCACGCCGTATTCAAGGGTGAAGTTCGGGCGGACTTTCCAGCTATCCTGAGCGAAAGCCTCGAAGTTGTAGAGTCTAAACTTGCCTCGTGGCGTGCGAGTATCCTGATTGTACTGAGCGGGCTTGCCAGCCAAGATATCCGCAAAGCTATTGCCGGTTGAACCATTGCCCCACGGCGCGTAGATAAGCAACCCCTCGGCGGCCGTTGACAGGTTCTGGTATTTGTTGGCCTGTTCGATCAAACCGCCGAACTTCATCGTGTGCGCGCCGCTGATCTTGGTCAACGTGTTCGACACCGAATAGCTGGAGTTATGAGCGAACAACGGCAAGCCACCGACTCCCAGAAGTCACCCTGTGTCAGACCACCCCAACTGGTGATGAACGCAACGGGCGCATATGGGCTTTGCTGTCCGAAAGGCCCAGTGTAATTAGATATCCCAAGTGCGCTCAAAGAGACTTTTTCGGGCTCCCGGTAGTCGTTGTCTAGCATGAGTTTGCTCGCGCTCAGCACCGTCTCGTTGGTCATCGTCGGACTGATGACGGTCGTGATGTTGAGCGCCGCGGAACGCCCGAGGTTGGTTCCTAGAACGTGAGACGGGAGCTCATAAGCCGACGGGTTCCACCAAAGCCCACGCGCGTAGTCCTGCTCTTCGGATTCGCGCGCCAATCGAAGATAGGCTGTCACTTTGTCGTTGGGCTTGTAGTCGAAGCGCAGCACGCCTTGCGTCCGATTGATCGGCTGCAGGCCGCTGAATTGGTAGTTAAAGCGCCCCGTCGGATCATTGAAGTTGGGCAGCGGATAAAAGTTTAGAAACGCCCGCCCAATGGGCGTGATCTGACTCGGATCGAGGTTGAACGTTTGACCTGTGTACTGATGCCGGAAGTTTCTCCCCTGACGCTGTTCTAGAGTCGGGACAATGTCGAATCTGGTTCCCGGATCGACCTTTTGCCGTTGAACTTCGAAACCGAAGAAGAAGAATAGTTTGTCCCGGTAGCATTTGCCAATAGGGCCGCCTTCGCCAAACCGCGGCAAACAGATCGGCCCGCCGATGTTGCCTCCCGGATATTGGTATTGCTCTTTTTGCCTTTCCAGACCGAAGGTCGTTCTCGACCGGTCGTTGGCGTTCAGCTTGTAGTGGCGTACGTAGTCGTAAAGCGTTCCGTGAAACTCGCGCCCACCGCCTTTGGTGGTGGCCGTGATCTGCACACCGCTCGCCCCGTACTCGGGCAGGTAGTTGCTCGTTTGGACCTTGACCTCCTGCACCATGTCATTGTTCGCCGTGATGATCGTCCCGTTGTTTGCACCGATGTCTATCACGCGCGAACCGTCGATGCTGACGTTGTTGTTCTCTCCGCGGATCCCGTTGACGTTGTAACGATTGTTGGCATTCGCCCCGGAATTGAAGCTGACGGATTGAAACCCAGGATCGTCAGGAAAAGGAGCAACGACACCAGGCAGAACGCGCAGCAGCTCCAGCGAACTTCGACTGACGATCGAAAGATTGTCGATTTGCTGCGCGGTGATCGTATTCTCGCGCGCGCCCGTCTCGGTCTGAATCTGCTCAGTTTCGGCCGTAACAGTCACGGTCTCGGTCGGAGCGCCAACTTCAAGCATCACATCGAGTCCGCGCGTGTCGTTTGGATTGAGTGTGATGCGCTGTTCGGAAGATTTGAAGTTGGCCGCTTCGATGCGAACGGTGTAGGCACCGGGATTGAGCGAGGCAAAACCGGTCGTACCTTCACTGCTCGTCTCTGCACGCCGTTGCTCGCCAGTGCGCTCGCTCGTCAAGATGACGGTCGCCCGCGGGACGACCGCGCCGTTCGGATCCTTGACTGTGACGCGCAACGTCGCGCTGCCACTTACCTGCGCAAGGCAGATGGGCGACGCAGCTACCACCGTTAGCAACACAGCAAACAAACGGCTCCATATCATCGTCTTCTTCTGAGTGCCTGCGCTGAACATATCTCCAGTGCCTCCAACACCAGTCGTCGTCGGAAGTAGGAAAGCCCGGTGACTTGTGCCCCTCGCCAGTTAAACTTTGTCGGCAGCGCCGAGTGCATGGCCGAACCGTAGCGAAAGATTGGTAACTTGTGCCCCTTAGCCAGATGAAGACGAAGAGTTAATTCGTCCAATAAACTTTAACTTGTGCCCCTTAGCCAGATAAAGCCGAAGAGTTGATTCGTCTAACCTTTAACTTGTGCCCCTTAGCCAGATGAAGACGAAGAGTTAATTC
>CAKZOF010000470.1 GCA_937135995.1 uncultured Pyrinomonas sp. | reverse complement strand
GCGCGCAAGGCCCTAGAGCAAGGCTGGCAGCCGAGGAAGCCTGTATTCCGCGCCGATTACTACCGCGCGCCATGCAAGCAGTTGAAGGCCGGAAACGAGCGTGCTGCTTTTCGTCCCGCGCCAGACATAAAGAAGATCGAGCCATGACGTCGGCGTGATCGAATCAAGGATGCGGGGAGCTGAAACACGACATGAGAAATTGAGTCTTGTCCAGCTGCTCGTTTCGCCGGACTGCTTTTCGCCCTCCTGTGCTCGCCTTGCTCGGCTCTCGCCGGACGGTCAGTGAGGTTGGCATCAATCGCGCGGCCACATCTGCCGCAGACGTTCTGTGGAGAAAACCAGCCCGCGCTCCGAAAAAGCAAACCCTTAAGATGCTTGTCAGGCATCTTGAGAGGTTGAAAGGGTGTGATAGTGCTCCCTTGAGAGTCCTGAAGGAGAATCCTCGCCTCGAGTGACTGATGTGATTTTCTCGATGGGCTTTCTCAACCCCTGGAGCGTGGATAAATGTCTATGAAAGGGGGAACTATCATCACGCTAGTCAGACACCACTCATGCGCCCTTCCTTGACCGGAAATTCGCCGCCCACCTAGAATAGTTCTGTACGGAGGAATTCGTGAAGAGCGATCCGAAAGCGCAAGGAGAAGGCCATGAACGACCGACATGACACCGAACCGCCGCTCGAAGCGCAACCTGAAGGCAGCGGTGGACTGATGTTGCGCGACGAGCCTCACGAGGAACCGGAGACGGAGCGGGTCTCTTCAACCATTCGCGAAGCGCTGCAACGGATCCCGGAGTCTCTGGGTGCCATCGGGCGCGACATTAGTCGGACCATCGAACGTGCTTTGGCCGCCAAGGATGAGTATATGATCGCCGTAAAGCTTTCGGCAGAGGCACAGGAGAAGCTGGAGAAGCTGGTCCAAGCCGGGGTCTTTCGCAGTCGCGCTGAAGCAGCCTCTTATCTGATCGACGAAGGGATCAAGGCGCAGGCGTCTTTGTTCGAGCGGGTGGAGCAAAAGCTGGCTGAGATCGAAAAGCTGCGCGCCGAGTTGCGCGGCATCATCAACCAACCGCCCTCATCCTAGGTTGGATCGAAAACGCGGAAAAAGGGAGCGGGCTGGCGTCAGCTTCGAAGAAGCGCGAGTTGCAACGCGCCGCTCTGCCCGAAACGGCTCAAAGAGACGGAAACAAACGGCCGGTCTCCTGCGTAATAACAAGGGCGAGCATCCGAGCTTTCTGCGAAAGGGAGCATCGTTCGCCGCAAAGAGTGTGTCCTCGAAAGGCGGAAGCTTATCATTCTGCCAAATACGGGGGCATTAGGCGGTCAGATCAATTTCCCCCGACCGAGGGTTGAAGCGAGATGAGCAAATACGTTCGATTCGTCGCAAGCCTGTGGCTCGCCGCGTCTTTCGTCGTCGCTGGCACAGCGCAGACCAACAACAGATCGCATTCGAAGTTTATGTTACCACCGACACCCATCGAACAGTTCACCTTGCCGAACGGGTTGCGCGTCGTCCTCAGTCCTGATCGAACGGTGCCGGTCGTATCGGTCGCCGTCTATTACGACGTCGGCTCGCGCAACGAACGGCCCGGACGGACTGGGTTCGCGCACCTGTTCGAGCACATGATGTTTCAAGGTTCGGAGAACGTGCCGAAAGCCGGCCACTTCCAGTACATCTTCAACGCCGGCGGCACCATGAACGGTACCACGTCGTCCGAGCGAACCAACTATTTCGAAACCTTGCCTTCGCACCAGTTACCGCTCGCTCTATGGCTTGAAAGTGACCGCATGCGCTCGTTGAAGGTGACGCAGGAGAACTTGGACAATCAGCGCGAAGCCGTCAAAGAAGAGAAGCGCTTGCGTTATGACAATCAGCCATACGTCAACGCTTTTCTTCGCATCAACGAGATGATCTTCAAGAATCCGGCTAACGCGCATTCCACCATCGGCTCGATGGAGGACCTCGATGCGGCGACCATCGAGGATGTCAAAGAGTTCTTCCGCATCTACTATGCGCCCAACAACGCCGTGCTCGCCATCGTCGGCGATTTCGACCCGCAAGAGGCGCGCAAGCTGATAGCCAAATACTTCGCGACCATTCCGCGTCAACCCGATCCGCCCAAAGTGGATGTTTCGGAACCGCCTGAAGTGGCCGTGCGACAGGAGCGGTTCATCGACCGCTTCGCGCAGCTTCCGGCCTTCATGATCGGATGGAAAGTGCCGCCGCGCCGGACGCCGGACTTCTATGCGCTGTCGCTGGCAAGCGACCTGTTGCTCGATGGTGAAAGCTCGCGTCTTTATCAACGTCTGGTTAAGGGCGAGGAATCGCTGATCGCCATTCAAGGTGGCATCGGCGAGCGGCGCGGGCCATCTTCGCTGACCATCTTTGCGTTGCCCAAACCAGGCAAGGATGTCGAACAGATACGCCAGACGATCATGAGCGAGATCAAACGGTTGGCGACCGAGGGGCCGACGCCGGAAGAGATGGAGAAGCTGCGCAATAACCTGCTCAACAACGTGGTCCGCAGCCGTCAATCGTCGCTCTTCCGCGCGCAGCGCATCGCTGAGTTTGCTCTCTACGATGGCGACCCGAACCTCTTCAACACCGATCTTGAAAATTACCTGAAGGTCACGCCCGAACAGATCAAGCAGGTCGTGGCGCGGTATTTGGACACCGACAACCGCGCGGTGCTCGACATCATCCCGACGTCGGAGATGTACGCGCGGACGACGATGCAGTCCGCGCTCGGGATGTGGCACTGGTTCTTCCTGCCGCAGCCCTACGACCTGCCCGAGCGGCTGCTCGCCGGCGACCCGGAGGGCTTCTACTA
>CAKZOF010000469.1 GCA_937135995.1 uncultured Pyrinomonas sp. | reverse complement strand
GAAGCCGAGCGCGCACGCACGGTCGATTTCGCCCGTCGTCTGCGCACGACGCGCAAGCCCGCGCTCCTGATGCTCGCCCCGGCCGCGACCATCGCGTCGTCGCGGGTGCGAAGCCCGCCGCAGCCGGCGATGCGCGCGGGCTTCAGACCTTCGATGGCCGCGGTGAATGCCACCACGCCCGCAAGGTGCGCGCCGTCGGCTCCAGCGCGCGCGGCGATGTCGCGCATCGAGGTGGCGTGAAACCCACGTTTGATGAATAGTTCTTTGGCCGCCTCTTCGATGCGGGCGCGCCGCTCGGCCACCGCCTCTTGGCTCAGTTTCGGCATCGGTTCCGAAAACGAACGCTCGTATTTTATACGAACGGAGCGGCGCGTCAACCCCTTTGGGGGCACGCGAAAAAAGCCGTTGACGATCGGCTGGCAAGTCGCGCTCGCTTCAGGCATACAGCTTTGGGGGCGTGCAAAAAAGCCGTTGACGATCGGCCGCTGGCGGTGATACGGTTGGCGACTCGAACCACAAGGCGATGCGCAAGCTCGACCCGACCTACCGCCGGGCACGTCCCGAACATGGCACAGATGGGGCAGGCGCTTCTCGGGAGCAGGCTCGGAACAAACTTTTATCCGGCCGTCGCGCCGCGTCTTGGTCCTCATTTTTTCTCTGGATCTATTGGATCGGCAAGCGGCTCAACCTTCGC
Source organism: uncultured Pyrinomonas sp. (assembly GCA_937135995.1). Classification (GTDB taxonomy): domain Bacteria; phylum Acidobacteriota; class Blastocatellia; order Pyrinomonadales; family Pyrinomonadaceae; genus Pyrinomonas. Next base: position 5,075 of record CAKZOF010000469.1, on the reverse strand, counting down.
ATTCAAAACGAACTCGACGAGGGGCGCAACAGGTGTGCGCCGCAAACGATGCCCTTCAGAAGCGCAGTGAGGATGTCGAACGTGATGAGATCAACGACGATCGCGCTCGTGCAACGCTCAGCAGTCAAGCGCGCTCTATCAAGAGCGACGAAGCTTTTGATGGTTGGCCTGCTGGTGATGGCGGCGACGGCGGGCTTCGGCCAAGAACCGGCGCTCAAAGACGCATACAAGGATGCTTTTCTCATCGGCGCATCTATCAATCAAGCGCAAATCTACGAGCGCGACGCACGCGCAGTGCGCATCATCCGGCGCCATTTCAACGCTGTCACGGCGGAGAACGTCTTGAAGTGGGAGGCGATCCATCCAGCGCCCGGCCGTTATGACTTCGCGGCGGCGGATCGCTTTGTCGCTTTCGGTGAAAAGCATGGCATGACGATCATCGGTCACACGCTCATCTGGCACAATCAGACGCCGCGCTGGGTCTTCAAAGACGAACGGGGGCGGCCCGTAAGCCGCGAGGTTCTGCTTGAGCGCATGCGCGACCACATTCACACGGTCGTCGGGCGTTATAAGGGTCGGATCCGTGGTTGGGATGTCGTCAACGAAGCGTTAAATGAAGATGGCACGCTCCGGCAGTCGCCCTGGCTGAAGATCATCGGCGAGGATTACATCGCGAAAGCGTTCGAGTTCGCGCACGAAGCCGATCCGGGAGCGGAACTCTACTACAACGATTACTCTCTGGAGAACGAGGCCAAACGGCGCGGCGCGATCGAACTCATCCGTAAACTGAAGTCTCAAGGCGTGCCGATTACGGCCATCGGGCTACAGGAACATAACCGGCTCGATTGGCCGCCAGTGGAGCAGATCGATGAGACGATCGCCGCTTTTGCCAAACTCGGCTTGAAGGTGAACGTCACCGAACTCGATGTGAGCGTGTTGCCGTGGGTGGAGCCGGGATCTGCCGCTGCCAAACGCGCCGCCTCTGATCCTAAGCTCAACTCTTACACAGCGGGCTTGCCGGATGAAGTTCAACAGAGATTGGCGCGACGGTACGCAGAACTGTTCAAGATCTATCTTAAGCATCGCGATGTGATCGATCGCGTCTCGTTCTGGAACGTGACCGACGCTGATTCTTGGTTGAACAACTTCCCGGCGCGCGGGCGGACCGATTACCCATTGCTCTTCGACCGCGCAGGGCGTCCGAAACCGGCCTTCTACGCCGTCATCTCCGTCGGTATGAACCGATCGGCAGTCGGAAGCCGACGAGGGATGTGAGGGCGCAAGTTGGATAAGCAGCCATTAAAAGGTATCGATGGACTTGTTTGCCAAGGGAACATGCCTTTGACCTCGGTGAATGGTCTGGCTTGGTCCCCGCCATCCGTCCCGACGACGCGCAGCTTCTTGGTAGAGCCTACTCCGTCGCCTAAACCTCAATCGCGCGCCTTCACGTTTCGAAACGCTGGCGGCTGCGGCCATCAATGCAGGCAAAAAAGCCCGAAACGGTAACCGGCAGATGGCGGTTGCGTTCTTTGCCGCACTGGTCATCGTTGCGCGGGGCGACCTTAGCGAGTTGGAGACAGCCTGCTTGTTTGAGAACAAAGCTGGCGCTTCTTGCATGCGGTATGACCCAAAAAAGCTCTTGACAACGCCGATCATCTGGGGGTAAGTTGTGCGCCATCGCTGAAGGTGCGTTGCTTGTGCCCCGCAAGCACGCTAGAACCTCACGGTCGAGCCCCGCCAGCTGGTTGCCCCACAGCAGCGTGGTGCCACAAGACACAGGCCGACCCGTTGATTGTCGGTGTCGGGATCCAACGACGCCGCGTATGTCGATGAACGACGCGGTCAAGTCGGTGATGAGCTTGCACTGGACGGCGGAGGTGGCGATGTCTCACTTCATCTCACACTTCATCGGTGGTCGTGGTTGGCGTGCGCTAGTTGGTGCGTGTGGGCGCGTGTGGTGACGCGCGGTTGGGCGGCAGGCGGTAGCGTGGTGGCTAGCGAGCGCGTTGTGCAGCGCACAGGTGCCGGCAGCGGCATCGGTTCGCGGGCGCGCGTTGCGCTCCAGCGGCGGGCGCGCGTTGCGCTCCAGCGGCAGGCGCGTCGTGGGGCCAACCATGCAGTGGGCATACAAGACCGGGCACGTGCTGGTGCGGTTCAACGCCAAGTTGGACGAAGCCGAGAGGACAGCGCTGGCACGCGCTTGGGGTGGCGGGCAGCGCGAACGGTTGTACGGGCGCGCTGGGATCGAGCGGCTCGAGGTCGCAGCGGGACGCGAGTTGGAGGTGGCGGCGCAATTGAGCCGGGTGCCCGGCGTCGAGTGGGTCGAGCCGGACTGGCAACTGGTGGCGACCAGTTGGCCAGCGGCGCTGGTCGGGTTGCGGCGCGAGGTAGCAGCGGCGCGTCCGGTGGGCGTGCCGGGCGCGTTGCGTGCCGCGCGTGAGGCGCAAAGCGCAGCAGACACCGAGCGCGGCGTGGTCGCAGTGCTCGACAGCGGAGTGGACTTTGCGCATCCAGCACTGGCGGCGCACCGATGGCAGGGAGAGGCGGCAGACGGCGCCGACGACGACAGCGATGGGCTGGTGGATGACGTCGAGGGATGGGATTTCGTTGAGGGGCGGCGTCAGGTGGGTGACAGTGCTGGACATGGGACGGCCGTGGCCGGGTTGGTCGCGGACGCGGGCGAAGGTGCGGCAGGGAACGAGCTGAAGCTGATGAGCCTGCGAATGCTGGATGAGGCAGGGCGCGGGTACGTCAGTTGGGCGGTGGAGGCATTGGAATATGCGGCGACGCACCGGGCGCAAGTGGCGGTATGCCCGTGGGGCGGAGCCGCCGAGTCGCGCTTCTTGCGCGAGGCGCTGGAGCGCGCGGTGGCCACTGACATGGCAGTGGTGGTGGCGGCGGGCAACGATGGGTTGGATCTGAGCGAGCAAGGGTGGTATCCAGCGGGCTGGAAGCTGCACGGAGTACTGGTGGTGGCGGCGGTGGACCGGAGCGGGCAGGTCGCGGCGTGGTCGAACCGCGGCCCGAGCGTGAGCGTGGCAGCGGTGGGCGAAGAGGTGGGGACAACGCGCGCTGGCGGCGGGTGGACGACCATCAGCGGGACGTCGGCGGCGGCGGCTGTGGTGGCGCGCGTGGTAGCCAGCAGACGACAGCGCGGGGCGTGGTTGGACGCGGCAGCAGCGGTGGACGAATTAGTGGCCAGCGCGCGGCGGGGCGCCGGATCGAGCGTCGGCGTGGTGGACGAGCGGGCTGAGTTGATAGCCAACCAAAATGCGCAACAGCAGCAGGCACGGCAGACGCCGCGCCCGCAGCCAGCGGCGCAGGCTCAGACGCTAGTGCTCGATCCGCCACGTCCGGCCAAGAGGCCACAGAACCTGCCGCGGTTGGACGAGGTGCGGCAGCAGCGCGGCGGGCCGGTGCGAATGGCCACGCCGGTGGCATCACGGCGGGCCTACTGTTGGCCGGGCGACGAGCGGTGTCGGCCCGAGCCCAAGGTGCCGCCACCACCGCCCAAGGCGAAGAGCAAGGATGCGCCTCCGCCCGCAGGGGTGGGCGGCGCAGTGGCGAAGCCGAGCGGCGAGGCTTGGGCACAAGGTGAGGGTGGGCCAGCAACCAATGGCAACGCTGGACTCGATCTGTGGCGGTTGCTCGACTGGGGACGGCCCCTGGGGCAATTGGCGGCGTTGGGGACAATGGGCTTGCGGGCCGGACGAGCGACGCGGCGTGCCGCGGGGCGGACTCTTGAGACAGCGACAATCAGCACCAGCAGCGGGATCTGGGCCGATTGCCAGCAGGTGCAAGGTTATACGGAACCATATAGCTACTACACCTACTACGTGGAGATCTATATTGATGGCACGTCCGTCGGCAGCACGAGCACCGATCCGACCGGCTACTTCACCTTCAACATTGCGGCATGGGTTGCGGATGGGCAGTATCACTACGTCTCAGCATGGACGTGGGACCCATACATGGGATGGTATGAGATCGGGACCACCGCTGTTTCTGGCTGCTGGCCGAGCTTTGCTCCGCCGCGGCTCGATCCGCGCAACGAGACGGGGCAGCCCGGAGTCAACCTCGAGTCGCAGAACATCAACTGGAGCGTGCCGCTGATCAGTCTGCCAGGGCGGGCTGGGCTCGATCTCGATTTGAGCTTGACCTACAACTCGCTGGTCTGGACGCGGTCAGGCGCGGCCATCATGTTCGATGCCGACCACGGTTATCCGAGTCCGGGCTTTCGGTTGGGGCTTCCGATCATCCAGCCGCTTTTTTACAACGCGCAAGTTGGCGTCTACTCATATCTGTTGATCACGGCGAGCGGCGGGCGCGTCGAGTTGCGGCAGCAAGGTGGGACGAACGTCTACGAGGCGGCGGATGGCAGCTATACGCAGTTGATCGACTACGGATCGAGCTTGTTGGTGCGGACCACGGATGGGAAGCAGTACTGGTTTGCGCCGACGGTTTACAGTGAATGGCGGTGTGTGCAGATCAAAGATCGCAACGGCAACTACATCACGATCAACTACGACGGCAACGGCAATCCGACGTCGATCACCGACACGGTGGGGCGGACCATCCAGTTCAACTACGACGGCAACGGGCGGCTGCTTTCGATCACACAAGCGCGTGCGGGCGGCGGGCAGATCACATGGGCGACGTTCGGGTATGGGGATATTTGGATGGCACCGGACTTCCCCGGTCTGGGGGTGGCCGGGCCGCAGAACACGTGGGTGTCGTTGCTGACGCGCGTCGGGTTGCGCGATGGTTCGCGCGTCGAGTTCGAGTACACGCCGTTTGGTCAAGTGCGGTTGATCCGGCGAGTGGCCGAGGATGGGACGCAGCTGGCCTACACGAGCTACAACATGGGGACTGGGCCGCACAGCGACTGCCCACGATTTTCCGAGCAGCGGGATTGGGTGTTGTGGGGCGTGATGAACGAAAGCCAAGAGGTGGTGACCAGCTACCAGGCGGCAGCGGATGGTTCATGGAGCCAAGTGACGACGCCTGATGGAGTGACACAGAAGGAGTACTACTACACTTCTGGGTGGCAGAAGGGGTTGGTTTATCAAACGGAG
>CAKZOF010000468.1 GCA_937135995.1 uncultured Pyrinomonas sp. | reverse complement strand
GCACGAGCAGCGCATCTTTGTCGCAATCGGCGACCATCTCTACGACGCGTTGCGTGTGGCCCGAGGTCTCTCCTTTGTGCCACAGTTCGCCGCGTGATCTGGACCAGAACCACGTCTCGCCCGTTTCGCGCGTCTTCTGCAGGCTCTCGCGGTTCATGTAGGCGAGCGTTAGCACTTCTCCCGTGGCGGCGTCTTGCACCACCGTCGGGATCAACCCGCGCTCATCGTATCGAAGATCGTCCGTGTCTTGCATCCCTGTTCTCGTCTTTCGAGGTTTGTTTGATCGTTCCACCCAGCTAGCGCACGACCACGCCGCGCGCGCGCAAGTAGTCCTTCAGTTCGGCGATTTTGAGTTCACCGAAATGGAACAACGAAGCGGCCAGCGCAGCGCTCGCTCCGTTGGTCAACGCTTGGTAGAAATGTTCGGGACGACCGGCCCCGCCCGAGGCGATCACCGGGATGCGCACCGCTCCTGACACGGCGCGGATCAAGTCCACATCGTAACCGTCGAGCGTGCCGTCGCAGTCCATGCTCGTCAGCAATATTTCGCCCGCGCCCAAGCTCTCGGCACGCGCGGCCCATTCCACGGCGTCGAGACCGGTTGCGCGCCGTCCGCCGTGCGTGAAGACTTCCCACCCGCGACGGTGATCTTGCGGGTCACGTCTTCGCGCGTCGATGGCGACGACGATGCACTGGCTGCCGAAGACTTCCGCCCCTTCGCTGATAAGCGCAGGGCGCTGCACCGCCGCCGTGTTGATCGAGACCTTGTCGGCTCCAGCGCGCAGCACGGCGCGAAAATCCTCCACCGAATTCAGTCCGCCGCCCACCGTGAACGGGATGAATACCTCGTCGGCCACGCGCCGCACGAGGTCGGCGACTATGGCGCGCTTGTCAGCTGAAGCCGTGATGTCGAGAAAGACCAGTTCATCGGCTCCCTGTTCGTCGTACCGACGCGCTTGTTCGACCGGATCGCCTGCGTCGCGCAGCGACAAAAAGCGTATGCCTTTGACGACGCGCCCAGCGTCCACGTCCAAGCATGGGATGATGCGTTTGGCCAGCATCTCAGGTTCAATCCGCTTCGACGAACTCGACGACGATGCGCTGCGGGATGATGCCGTAGGCGGCCCCTTCGTCGAGAAGACGTTGGACGGCTTGACGTCCGCGCGCCGTATAGTCGATCGTCCAATCGTTGACCCACATGCGGACGAAATCATCGGCCAACGCTTGATCCATGTCGCGCGCGAAATTCATCGCGTAGCGCAGCGCGTCTTCGCGGTGTTCGAGCGCGTAGCGGACGCTCGCGCGCAGGTAGCGCGCGATGCGGCGCATCAACGCGGGGCCGAGATCCCGGCGCACGGCGTTGCCGCCCATCGGCAGCGGTAACGCCGTGCGCTCGTACCACCATTCGCCGAGATCTATGACCTTATGGAGGCCGAGCTTTTTGTAGAAGAGTTGCCCTTCATGGATCAACAACCCGGCATCACATCTGCCCTCGCGCACGACGTCGATGATGCGGTCGAAGGGGACAACCTCGTAGGCGAAATCGCGCGAGAAGATGCGCAGGGCGAGAAAAGCGCTGGTCAACGTTCCCGGCACAGCGATTTTGAGCCGTCCGATCTCGTCCGGCGGCAGCGGCTCGCGCGCGACGACGATGGGGCCGTAGCGCTCGCCGATGGAAGCGCCACAGGGAAGAAGCGCGTATCGGTCGGCAATGTACGCGTAAGCGTGAAAGCTGATCGCCGTGACGTCGTATTCGCCGCGCTGTGCGCTCTCGTTGAGCGTCTGGATATCTTTCAGTACGTGCGTGAAGCGCAGTTCTCCCGTGTCGAGCTTGTTCGTCGCCAGCGCATAGAACATAAAGGCGTCGTCGGAATCGGGTGAATGCGCGACCGTGATGGTTCGTGTCTCTTGCTGGATCATGTTGGAATCCGACCGTAATAAACTCTCGTCTCGTATTCAATTCGGACCGTGCCGTTCTCTTGATGCTCAGCGAACGTTCGCTGAAGTTCGGCGATCATCGCGTCGAAGCGCGGATCGTCCTCGAGTGGGATGTAGGAAGCGGAAAGAAGTCTGCCACGCAGCCCGTCGTAATCGAGCGTTTGCTGATTGGCGAAGGCGGCGGCGCGGAATTCGTCGCCGAAGAAGCGCTGAATTTCGCCCTCGGCGGAGCTTTCCGCTTCTACCTTCTCGTAGTCGGTGCCGAAGCGCCGCAGCAGTTGGTCGTAAGCCAGCAGAAATGGGCTCCCCACGCGCTTTCGGATGTTCCAGACGAGCACCACCCAACCGCCGGGACGCAAAATGCGCGCCCACTCGGCACGCGCCTGCGCGTGATCAAACCAATGAAAAGATTGCCCGGCGGTGACGATGTCGACGCTCGCCGCCGGCAACGTCGTCGCTTCGGCCGTGCCAGCGACGCTGATGAACCGCGGGTAATCGCGCAACAACTCTTCCGCCATGCGGCGCATTGCGCTGTTTGGTTCGACGCCGTAGACGGTGTTGCCGTGGCGCAGAAACATCTCCGACAAGATGCCCGTTCCCGAACCGATGTCAGCGATCACCGAATCCGGTTCAAGTCCCATCTCAGCGCGCATCAACTGCAGGAGCGCTGGCGGGTAACCAGGACGGTAGCGGGCGTAATTTTGCGCGCGACGCGAAAACCGCGCCGCCGTCGGAAGCTCATCCAAAGGCTCGACGGACATCATCCGACCGTCTCCACGGCGAACTGTTCTTCTCTGTTGACGGGACGGTAAAGCGTATCGCGTTCCACCGCTTCGAAGCCGGCCTCTTCAATGAGCGCGATGATCTCGCGCTTGCTCATCTTGACCTCGTGGTTCGTCTCCACCGAATAAGCCTCGGTCAGTTCGCTCCCTTCGGTGATCGTGCCGTCCAGATCGTTGGCGCCGTAGTGAAGCGCGACCTGCGCGAGGCGCTTGCCGAGCATCACCCAGTAGGCTTTGATGTGCGGGAAATTGTCGAGCAAGAGGCGCGAGACGGCGATGGTTTTGAGCGAATCCATGCCGGACGGTCCCGGCAGATGCGCAAGCTGCGTCCCTTCGGGATTGAAGGCGAGCGGGATGAAACACTGGAAACCGCCCGAACGATCCTGCTGCTCGCGTAGGCGAAGCAAGTGGTCGACGCGATCTTCCAGCGATTCGATGTGACCGTAAAGCATGGTCGCGTTGGTCTTGATGCCGAAGGCGTGGACTTTGCCCGACAGTTCCAGCCAGCGGGCAGCGTCGCACTTGTGCGCGCAGAGTTGCGAGCGGGTCGGTTCGCGGAAGATCTCCGCGCCGCCGCCCGGACACGAATCCATGCCGGCTTCTTTCAATCTCGCGATCACCTCTTCATCCGACATCTTGTAGAAGCGTGCGAAATGGTCCAGTTCCACCATCGTGAAAGCCTTCAGGTGGAGTTGCGGATAAGCGCGCTTGATCGCCGACAGTAGATCGGTGAAGTAGGAGAAGGGAAGTTTCGTGTTCAATCCGCCGACGATGTGCAGTTCGGTTGCGCCTTCGCGCACGGCTTCGCCCGCGATCCGCACTGCCTCTTCAATGTTGTGCGTGTAAGCATCGGCTGCGCGCGGCTTGCGGTAGAAACTACAGAACTTGCAATCGACGTAACAGACGTTGGTCGGATTGAAATGGCGATTGACGTTGAAGTAGGTGCGGCGTCCGTGGAGTTTGCGCCGGACGCGGTCGGCCAGCTTGCCGAGCGCTGTCAGATCGTCCGTCGCAAACAACGCAAGACCATCTTCAAAGGAGAGTCGCTCGCCCGCTTCTAGCTTGGCGGCGATTTCGTTTAACTTGGGGTCGTGCGAAAAGTTCATGGTTAATCTTCCTAAAGCATTCTTGCGTTCAAGATGAAACCGCGGACGGATCGTCCAAGACCTCCACGTCGGCTCACAACCGCTGAGCCAGCGCGCTCGGCGTCTCATTTCATCAATGCCGCGCCGCCGAAGGTGACGAACAGGATCACGCTGACGAAGGCGTTGGCCGTAAAAAAGGCCGCGTTCAGCCGACTCAGATCATCTGCACGCACGAGCCGGTGCTGATGGACGAGCAACGCGCCCGTGGCGACCACGCCGACGAGCGCGAGCGTGCCCAAACCAGTCAAGCGGTAGAGCGCGACGAGCGCCGCGAAAGCCCCGAGGTGAAGCGCGCGCGCGATCCAGAGCGCACGTGCGATGCCGACGCGCGCCGGAATAGAGCGAAGGCCAGCGCGTCGGTCGAAATCGTAATCTTGACAAGCGTAGAGCACGTCGAAGCCAGCGGTCCATAAAAGCACGACGAGCGACAACACGAGCGGCACGGCGCTGTCGATCGCGCCGCGCACGGCGATCCACGCGCCAGTCGGCGCGATCGCCAAACACCAGCCGAGCACGACGTGCGAAAGCGACGTGAAGCGCTTGGTGTAGGAGTAGAATAGCACGCTCGCCAGTGCCACGGGCGCAAGCAACAGGGTCAAGCGGTTGAGCATCACCGCGGCCAGTAGGAAGAGCGCGGCCGAAGCGACTGCGAAGGCGTAGGCGAACCGCAACGAAACGCGCCCGGTCGGGATCTCGCGCCAGCGCGTGCGCGGGTTGGCTGCGTCGAACCGGCGATCGACGATGCGGTTGAAGGTCATCGCGCACGAGCGTGCTCCCACCATCGCCGCCGTGATCCAAAAGGTCTGCCACAACGTGGGCACGCCACCGGCAGCGAGCACCGCGCCGAGAAAGGCGAACGGGAGCGCAAAGAGCGTGTGCTCGATCTTGATCATCGAGAGCGTTGCGCGCAAGCTTTCGGTTGGAACGCTCATGGCAGAGAGTTTGTGCATCATCTCACATGCGCTATTTTCGCCCATCTGCGGACGGAAAGCAAAGCTCGCTGCTCTTTGTCGAACGAGTCGGCGAAACGCCGAGGAGCAGCCTGGTTTCTGCGGCGCGTTCGCCACCATATTGGCGGGTCGTCGAGATGGCGATGCGGCAAACGCACTCTCTGGCCGAGGGCTCCGATCGGCAGCGTGGCTTCAGCGGGAAAGAGGCACTGGCGGCGCGGTTCAGCGGCGCAGTTCTTCGGCGATCATCTCGCGCACGCGGTGGGCCAGCCTTTCGACATCCGCTTCGGTCGAAAGCCCCTTTGTGCTGACCGGCGGCAGAAGAACCATCTCGATGGTGCCGGGCCGGGCCATGCCCGTCCCCTTGCCCATGAGGCGGTCCGTGTTCTTCATGGCGACCGGCACGATGGGCACGCCCGCTTCGATCGCCATGTAAAAGGGTCCCTTCTTGAACGGGAGCAATTGGCCGGGCAGTGCGCGCGTCCCTTCAGCGAAGATGCCGAAGGATCGACCGGCGCGCACTTTGGCCGTCGCTTCACGCAGGGTCTCGATGGCGCGCGCGCGATTGGATCGGTCGATCGGCACCACGCCGACGTAGATCATCCCTTGTCCGAGGATCGGCACTTTGGTCAACTCCTTTTTGGCGAGAATGCCGATCGGACGCCCCACGTAGCAGAAGAGCGTCGCCGTATCGAGATAAGAACGGTGGTTCGAGATGAAGATGTAGGTTTGATGTGGGTCGAGATGCTCTCGACCGCGCACGACAACTTCCATGCCGCTCAAGCGCAGCCAGTGGCGCGCCCCCCAGTGCGCCCACGGGTAGATCCACTCGGGGTGGTTGGCGAGCAGCGAAACCAACAGCACCGGCGGCCCGAAGATCAACAACAGCGCGGCGGCGACAAAGAGCGTCCACCAGTAGAAGAGCCTTCCCCACAGACGTCGCGCCCAATTTGTGGTAAACTCGCGCGCACGCTCTTGATCGAACGCAACCGCATCAACCGTCTTTTCGGAAGGGACATCGGAATGGTTCTGCATCGTCCGTCACTCGTTGCTTTCTCGCTCGTTCTCGCGCTTTCGTTCGTCGGTGCCATCGCCCGCGTTCAGGGACAAAGGGCCGACTTGCCGTCGCCGCGTAGCGTACTCGGTTTTACACCCGGCGACGATCGCACCATCGCCGACTGGCGGCAGATTACGGACTATTTTGCCCGACTCGATCGCGCCAGCGACCGCGTCGCCACGCGCGAACTCGGAACGACGACGCTCGGACGTCCGTTCATCGTCGTTTTCATCAGCGCACCGGAGAATATACGAGAACTGGCCAAGTACCAAGAGATTCAGCGCCGATTGGCCGATCCGCGACTGCTGCGCGACGACGTCGAGCGCGACCGCCTCGTGCAGGATGGTCGCGTCGTGGTCGCCATTTCCTGCTCGATCCACTCGACAGAGATCGTCGCCTCGCAGATGTCCATGCAACTGGCTTACGAACTCGCCGTGGCGGATGACCCGCAAACGCGCGAAGTGTTGCGCAACGTTATCCTTATCCTCATTCCGTCGGCCAATCCCGATGGCATCGACATCGTCGCCGACTGGTACCGACGGACGTTGAACACGCCGTACGAAGGGACAGAACCGCCCGAGCTATACCATTACTACGCCGGGCACGACAACAACCGCGATTGGTTCATGCTCAACTTGCGCGAAACGCAGCTGGTCACGCGTCTTTTCTGGCGAGAGTGGTTCCCGCAGATCGTCTATGACGTGCACCAACAAGGGACGGCGGGATCGCGTATGTTCGTCCCGCCTTTCTACGACCCGTTCAATCCGCACATCGCGCCGCTGCTGCTGCGCGAAGTCGGTCTCATCGGTCACAAGATCGCCGCTGACCTTCAAGCTGCTGGCTTTCAGGGCGTGATCACCAATGCAATGTACGATACGTGGTGGCACGGCGGATTTCGCACGGCCCCCTACTATCACAACTCCATCGGCATCTTGTCGGAAGCGGCGAGCGCGCGTTTGATGTCGCCCGTGATGGTGACGCGCGAGCAGCTTGCGCAAGCGCGCACGCGCGGCATGGAATCGGCGCTTGAAGCGCGAACCAACTTCCCCGATCCGTGGCCGGGTGGCGTGTGGCGTCCGCGCGACATCATGCAGATGGAGTTGATCGCTGCGCGCGCTGTGTTGACGATGGCGGCCAAGTACCGCGAGCGCTACTTACGCAACTTTTATGAACTGGGACGGCGCGCCCTTGCGTTGCCGGAGAACGCGCCCATCGCTTACTTGATTCCGACGGGACAAGGGCACGATGAAAACCTCGCGAAACTGGTTGCGGCGCTCATCGAGCAGGGCATCGAAGTGCACCGGCTCGATCGCGAGCTGCACATCTCGGTCCTCGCCTCCAGAGAGCGTGAGGTTCCGGCTGGAAGTTACATCGTCTTCTTGCGTCAACCGGGACGGGCCAACGTGCAGGCGCTCTTCGAACCGCAACGTTACCCGAACAGGCTATTGCCCAACGGCGAGGCCGAGCGACCATACGACGTCGCCGGATGGACATTGCCGATGCAGATGGGATTGGAATACTTCCCGGTGGCGAGCATCCGAGAACCGGAACGCGAGCGGCGTTTGACGTTGATCGCGAGCGAAGCGGAGGTCAGGCGCGATCTCGCCTTGCCGCCGCGTGTGGATCAGCGTCGGTCACCTATCCGCAATCCGCTCGCGCGCCCGGTGCGCGTCGGACTTTACCGGAGTTGGACCGCCTCCATGGACGAGGGGTGGACGCGGTTCGTCTTCGACACGTTCAACGTCCCTTACGCCTCCATCCGCGATGCGGAGTTGCGCGCCGGAACGGATCTTCGCGCCAAGTACGATGTCATCATCCTCCCTTCGATGCGCCCGCGCGAGATCGTCGAAGGAAACTCACCGGACCGTTATCCGGCGGAATATGCGGGCGGCATCACCGAACGCGGCGTGGAGAACCTGCGCCGCTTCGTCGAAGCGGGCGGCGTGTTGATCTGTTTCGATGCGGCCACTGAACTGGCCATCAAGCGGTTCGGTCTGCCGGTGCGCAACGTGCTCGAAGGCGTGCGTTCTTCTGAATTCTACTGTCCGGGATCGATTCTTGCGCTCGACGTCGACACCGCGCACCCGCTAGCGCGCGGCTTTGCGTCGCGCACCGATGCCTATTTCATCAACAGCGCCGCTTTCGAGGTGACCGACCCACAGCGTGCGCGCGCGGTGGCGCGCTACGCGACGGAGAACGTGCTCCGTTCGGGTTGGGTGCTTGGCGAGGAAAGAATACGTGGAAAGGCCGCGCTCGTCGACGTGACGCTCGGGCGTGGGCGCGTCATTCTCTTCGGTTTCCGGCCACAGCACCGAGGCCAAACGTGGGGTACGTTCCCCTTTATCTTCAACGCGATCATGGTCGCCAGTGCGGAGTAGCAGAGCGGGCATCTCTTTGGCCCGCGCGGCATCAAATAGGTTGCATCCCGCCTTCGACCCCGAGGACGCTGAAGGAGACGCAACCATGAGAGATCTGATCGCCAGACGGCTAGCGCTCGCGCTCTCGGCGCTGTTGTTAACCGCAACGCTCGCCGCGCAGACGCGACCGCGCCGCGTCGGGACGAACCAGCCAAGCACACCGCCCGCGCAAACATCACGCGCCGAAGAGGTCGGCGAAGACGACGTCGTCCGCATCAACACGACGCTGGTGACCATTCCGGTGAGCGTCATGGATCGCGACGGCAAATACATCCCCGATCTGCGCAAGGAGGACTTTCGCATCTACGAGAACGGCGTCGAGCAAGAGATCGCTTATTTCGCCGCAGTCGAACAACCCTTCACCGTCGCGCTCCTGCTCGATACGAGTCGTTCGACACGCTTTCGCATGGATGAGATCCAAGATGCCGCCATCGCTTTCGTCGAACAGTTGCGCCCCGCTGATCGCGTCATGGTCGTTTCGTTCGATGACAGCGTTCGCGTGTTGGCCGAAGCGACGAACGACCGACGCACCTTGCGCGACGCGATCATGCGCGCGCGCACGGGCGGTGGAACCAAGCTCTACGATGCCGTCGATTTCGTCATCAATCGGCGGTTCGACAAGATTCAGGGGCGCAAAGCCATCGTCCTTTTCACCGATGGGGTCGATACCACGAGCGAGCGCGCTAGCTACGAAAGCACATTGCGTGATGCCGAAGAAGCGGATGCGCTCATCTACCCGGTGCAGTACGATACGCTGGAAGATGTCGCGTGGCCTTTGCCGCGCCGTCCGTCGATCATCATCGGTTGGCCGTTCCCACTTCCGTGGCCTGCGCCCGGAGGAAGCGGGACGAGCCGCGCCGATTACGAACGCGGCACGCGCTATCTCACAGAACTTGCCCGCCGAACCGGCGCGCGCAAATACGACGCCGATTCGACCAGTTCGCTGGAGCGCGCCTTTGCGTTGATCGCTGAGGAGCTGCGACGTCAGTACAGCCTCGGCTACTATCCAAAGAACCCACCGCGCGAAGGCGAGCGACGCCGGATCGCGGTGCGCGTCAACCGTCCCAACATGGTCGTGCGTGCCCGAGATAGCTACATCTACAGCTCGACGGGGAGCGTTCTGACATCGAGCGGCTCGCCGAGTTCGCGTCGTCAGCGAGAGTGAAGGCGATTGCTGGACGTTCCGTCGTCGAGCGGAGCGCCAGGCGAACCGGAGTCGAGGCGCTGTTGAATGCACGCCACTCGTTTGTTTGTCGGCGCGCGTTGTGGCACGGCAGCGAACTCGGCCATTGAATCCGGGCGCGCCTTTTGATTCGCGCTAATGGTTCGCACCCGCCTTGGTTTCGTGAATCGCAAAACGCGCAGAACGCGGGACAGGAAACTTTTCCCACGACGCTTTCGGTGTGTCGTTGCTCGTCGGCGACTGCCTCAGGCAGCCGTCGGCCAAGG
>CAKZOF010000467.1 GCA_937135995.1 uncultured Pyrinomonas sp. | reverse complement strand
CGGCCGTCAAGCTCGAGAGCATGGCGATGGCCAGTTTCGGGCCAACGCCGCTCACCGAGATGAGGCGCAGGAAGAGTTCGCGTTCGCGCGCTGTTTTGAAACCGTAAAGTTGCAGTGCGTCTTCGCGCACGTAGGTGTAGATGCGCAGTGAGACGTGCGCGCCCGGCTCCTCCATCTCGTAGAAGGTCGAAAGCGGAATGGTTACTTCGTAACCGACGCCGCCGACATCGAGGATGACGCTCGTCGCCTGCTTAGCAAGAAGGGTGCCGGAAAGATGTGCGATCATCTCGTCGAAGTTTCCATGCGACCGATGTTCAAAAAGGGAGCAATCCTTGGGAGCCCGCGCGGTCCGGTTCAGCGTAAGAGCAGGTATTGTAATTGATTTCGCTGCCGGCGCGCAATTTCGCTGGCGCGTCGGCAACGCAACGCCGCCATCGACTCATCAATGGGCTGAAGCTCTTTCGCCAAATCCGACTTGGCGCTATACTTTTCATCGGGAAACGGGGGAGATGAAAGCGGAAAAGGTTTCGGAACTGACGACGAATCGGTTGAGCGTCTATCTTCGGTGTCTCAATCTGCTGGCCGAAGCGGGCGTCAAGACCATTTCGTCGCAGGCGTTGGCCGATCAGTTCAACCTTAATTCGGCGCAGATCCGCAAGGATCTGGCCTATTTCGGAGAGTTCGGCGTGCGCGGCGTCGGCTACGATGTCGAAGAGCTGCGCCGCCATTTGAGGCAGATCCTTGGGTTGGACAAACCGCACCGCGTCGGCATCGTCGGCGCGGGCAATCTGGGCACGGCGCTGGCCAACTACACGGGTTTTGCTGCTTCGAACTTCACGGTAGTGGCGCTCTTTGACAACGATCCGAAGAAGATCGGGCAGCGCATCGGCCAGAACCAGATCCCGGTTTACGACGTGCGCGAGTTGGGGCGCGTCGTGCGCGAAAAGGGGATCGATGTCGCCGTGATCGCCGTGCCGGCGCGCGTCGCGCAGCGCGTGCTCAACCAAGTGATGGCCGCCGGCATCAAGGCCGTGTTGAACTTTGCGCCGGTGCGTTTGCACGCGCGCCTCGGCGTCAAGGTCAAAACCGTCGACCTGACGATTTCGCTCGAAAGCTTGTCCTACTTTCTGGCCCGACCGCAGATCACCTGCATCACCAATCCGCGGAGCATACTGCCGTACGAAGAGATCGCGCAGCGTGAAGAGCGCGAACTAGCAAAGGAGTGAAGAGGTTATGATCTCGATAGCGAAGCGATTCTTGCCCTTCATCATCGCCTTGTTGCTCGGCGTGGCGCTCGCCGGAGCGTTCAACGCCCTGCGGTTCGAACCGTGCTCGAAGCGCAAGAGCGCGCCCATCGCGCCCGGCGCGTTGAGCGCGCCCGCGTGTCCGAGCATGGCGGCGTTCGGGGCCGACCTGCCGGTGCGCATCCTCTCCAAGCCCGCCGCGCGCTACACGGAACGGGCACGCCTCAACGGCACGACGGGCACCGTCAGCCTGCGCGCGCGTTTCAACGCCGACGGAACCATCTCCGACATCGAGCCGTTGACGACGTTGCCCGATGGGTTGACGGAAGAAGCCGTGCGCGCCGCGCAGAAGATCAAGTTTCTGCCGGCCATGGAAGACGGGCAGCCCGTGTCGGTTGTCAAACTGCTCGAATATCATTTCGAGATATACTAGCGTAGGTCTGGCGCCCCAGATGGATGAACAGACGGCGCGACGCACCATCGTCGAGATCGGGCGTTTGATGTACGAGCGCGGCTACGTCGTCTCGTCCGACGGCAACTTGAGCGTGCGACTCGACGATGGGCGCATCGTGGCGACGCCGACGCAGGTGTGCAAGGGGCGGATGAGCGAAGCGGCGCTGGCCGTAACGGACCTGGACGGCCGCCCGCTCAACGATCGGCGTCCGTCGAGCGAACTGAAGATGCACCTGCTCATCTACCGCGAACGCGATGACGTGCGCGCTGTCTGCCATGCTCATCCGCCGCACGGAACAGCGTTCGCTGTCGCCGGATTGTCAATCGATCAGCCCATCCTCTCGGAAGTCATTCTCGCCTTGGGCTGTGTGCCGCTTGCGCCATACGGGACGCCTTCCACCGACGAACTGACCGAAGCGATGCGCCCGCTGATCAAACACCACAACGCGCTTTTGATGGCCAACCACGGCGCCGTCGCCTACGGGCAGGACCTTTGGCAAGCGTTTGATCGCATGGAGACGCTGGAGCACACGGCGCGCATCGCCATTCTGGCGCGTTTGCTGGGACGCGCGCAGAGCATCCCGCCGGAAGCGATCGAAAAATTGATCGACATACGCGAGGCAGCCGGTTACCTGGATGAACGCGCGCGTTGCCAAGCGTGCGGTTATCTGCATGATCTCGGCCTCTCATGCCCCACGCCACCGCCCGGCGAGCGCCTGCTGCGGCCCAACGGCAAAATCAGCTTGACGCGCGAAGAGTTGATCCAGTTGCTGTGTGAAGTCGCCGCCGCATCATTCAAGAAGTGAATTCTTCGACGCCCCGTCGATGCAGCTGCGCAAGTCGCGCGCTAAATCATCGTTCAAACATACAGTCGAACGGGACGCAGAACCGGCGCGCCGTGCGAGTCCATCTTCGCCCGAGTTGCGGGCTCTCGCCATGCGGTCGAAACGCGCATCGCGCATGTTTCGCGAAGCCCTTTCGCCGCGCGATCAAGTGCGCACTTCCTTCCATATCCAACCGCCTTTCAGGCGCGATGCCAACACAGGGAAGGGAACGTACTCGGCGCGACGTCCGGCGCGTCGCAACACTTCGACCATGCGCCTTGCGCCGTCGGCGTTGCGCGTGTGAACCATGATCTTGGAAGCTGATTGTACGTGAGGGCGTTCGGCGAGCCACAGCGCGACCGAGTAGCCCGTGCGCTCATCGTCGGGCGCGTCGCACTCGTAGTGTTCGGGAAGCAGATCGTGATCGAGAAAGATCAGGTCGTAGGTGCGTTGTTCGAGAAGTTCCTTGGCGGTGGCGATATCGCTGGCCACGTCAAGTTCGTCCGCGCCGAACCTTTTGGCGAACCAGCGATGGCGTTGCACGTCGTCGTCCAACAGAAGAACGCGAAGTTTGGGGCGTCCGATGCCATTGGCGAGGCCCAATCTTTGTAAAAAACCGCGGATCAAATCCATCCTCAACCATCCTCTCCGAAAGCGATTTCGGGGAGATGTCGAAGCAAACAATATACCATGCCCGCACGCACGAGCGCGACCAGCGGCCTTCTTGGTGGTCGGCCGACGGTTTGACTTACGCTAGGCGAACCGCGCAAACTTCTGCGTCGAGCGCTTGTTCGACTCCGAACGGGAGCGCTAGGTTGCTCGGTGAAGAGAACAGAGATGAGGTGTCCTTATTGCGAAAGGCCGTTGCATCGTTTGGGAACACATTGTCGCGCTTGTCGGCGCAACATCTGGCGATGGCCGCACCTGCTTGCGTTCGCCGGACTGGTGGTGCTCGCTTTGTTGCTGGCGTGGGAACTGTTGATAGTGCGGTGAGAGGAACTGAGCGCGAGCGATTAGGTGATGCGTCTCAACTGCAGTCGCTCGCGCCTGTTTTCGCTCACGACAACGTAAGCGTAGGCGTTTTGATGATCTGTCGTCTCACCCGCCGCCGTCGCGTCGGGCGAGCGCGATGGAAGTAGATCCGTTGTGAGTCGAGCGACGCCGTCCCCCAAGCGGTGGCGACGGGCTGTGTGATGCAGATTTTGGCTTGCCGTGACGACTTACTGCCAGGAATGAAACAGGTTTTGCAGAATCCGAAGACGGGCGAAGTGCGCGTTGTCGATGTGCCGCCGCCGACGGCGCAGCGTGGACGCCTCCTCGTGCGCACGGCGGCCTCGTTGATCAGCGCCGGAACCGAACGGATGACGGTCGAGCTAGGTCAAAAGAGTCTGCTCGGCAAAGCGCGCGAGCGGCCCGATCTGGTCCGGCAGGTCATTCAAAAAGCTAAGAACGAAGGGCTGTGGCAGACCGTGCGCGCCGTGCAGGCGCGTCTCGCCTCGTCCACGGCGCTCGGCTACAGCGCCGCTGGCACGGTCATCGCCGTCGGCGAAGACATCGCGGAGTTTCACGTCGGCGATCGCGTCGCTTGCGCCGGAGCCGGGTTCGCGTCGCACGCGGAGATCGTCGCGGTGCCGAAAAATTTGTGCGCGCGCGTGCCCGCGGGCGTGTCTTTGGAGCATGCCGCGTTCGGCACGCTCGGTGCCATCGCGCTGCAGGGTGTGCGTCTTGCCGAGCCGACGTTGGGCGAAGCGGTGGTCGTCGTCGGGCTCGGCTTGCTGGGCCAGCTGACCGTGCAGCTTCTCAAGGCGAACGGTTGTCGTGTGTTCGGCGTCGATCTCGACGCGAGCAAAGTCGAACTGGCGCGCGCGCTCGGCGCGGACGATGCGGCGGTGATCGATGCCGGGACCAAGCGCGCCGTGCTGGACTGGTCGCGCGGGCGCGGCGCCGATGCCGTCTTGATCACGGCGGCGACCTCGTCGAACGAACCCATCGAGTTCGCCGGCGAAGTCGCGCGTCTTCGCGGTCGAGTGGTGGCCGTCGGACTGGTCGGCATGAACGTGCCGCGCAAGGTCTATTACGAAAAGGAACTCTCGCTCATCGTCTCGCGTTCTTACGGGCCGGGCCGTTACGATCCCGCATACGAAGAGCGCGGCCATGATTACCCGTTCGCCTACGTTCGCTGGACCGAAGGGCGCAATCTGGAAGCCTTTCTCGATCTCATCGCCGAAGGGAGAGTCAAGCTCGATCCGCTCATCACACACCGCTTCAAGATCGAAGAGGCCGAAGCGGCTTACAGGTTGATCACTGGTGATCAGCGCGAGCCGTATCTCGGAGTTCTATTGCAGTACGACGAAGAACGCCCTGTTGAAAGACGCATCGAGATGGCCACGGCGCGCAAAGCGGCGGCGCGCACGGCGAGCGCGCGCGTCGGGTTGATCGGCGCCGGCAACTACGCGCGCACGATGCTGCTACCGGCTCTGCAGGCCGCCGGCATGGAGTTTTATGCGGTGGCGACCGCTTCGGGCGTGTCGGCGCGCGACGTGGCCGAACGATACGGATTCCGCTACTGCGTTGCCGGTCCGGAAGAGATTTTGGATGATGAGCGGGTCGATCTGGTTGTGATCGCGACGCGGCATGATCTTCACGCCGAGCTAGCGAGTCGCGCTTTGGAGCGCAACCGGCACGTCTTCGTCGAAAAACCTCTAGCGCTCAACGACGAGGAGCTGGATCGCGTCCTCGAATCCGCGGCGCGCTCTTCGGCGCAACTGGCGGTCGGTTTCAATCGGCGCTTCTCGCCGCTTGCGCGTGCAGCCAAAGATTTCTTCGAAACGAGACGCGAGCCTCTTTCGATCCTCTATCGCGTCAACGCCGGACGCATCCCGCGCGAGCACTGGACGCAAGACCCGCGCGAGGGGGGCGGGCGCATCATCGGCGAGGTTTGCCACTTCATCGATCTAATGCAGTTTTTGACGGGGGCTTTCCCCGTGCGCGTGTACGCTGAAGAGATCGAAACCCGCAATCACGAGATCGTCTGCGAAGATTCGGTCTTCATCACCATCCGCTTCAGCGACGGCTCGAACGGCTGCATCGCGTATCTCTCCGAAGGTGATCGGGCGCTCGCCAAAGAGCGGATAGAGATCTTCGGCGACGGGCGGACCTTCGTGCTCGATGATTTTCGCACGGCGCGCGCCTACCATCGCGGGCGCGAGCGCCGAATGCGGCTTCGCCGTCAGGACAAAGGGCAGTGGGAGCAAGCCAAAGTCCTTCGCGCGATGATGGCGGAGGGGCTTCCCGCTCCGATCTCGCTCGCAGAACTGGCGGCGACAACGCGCGCGACTTTTCGCCTTCGTGACGCGCTTCGCTTACGGCGTCCGGTCGAACTTTGAAAGTTCGCGTGCAGGAGCGTTCGCCGGACTTTGGCGAAAACGACAACTGCGTTGTGTTTCGGTCGAACCGCGAAAATTCGCGCAAAAAGGATCGCTCGGAAACTTCGCCGAAGACGGAAGCGGCCGCGCATTGCGGCGCACCAACGAAGCGGCGCTGAAGATTCTTCCTCGAAATGCGTTCGACGAGTTCAGCAACTCATTGCGCGTCAACGAAGGGAGAATTCAACGCCAAGAATCTTCTTCGATCTATGGCGAAAGCGCGTCGCTCGACCGTTCGGTTAACAGCGCTGCGCGGCGGAGAAGGGCATCGGTTCTTAACCGTTCGGTCGAAAAACGTCTTCGCGCGTTTCGGCACAGTCGCGTTTCGGCCAAGAAATCGGGCTACCGGCGCACGCTTGCAAATTGACTCTTGAAATCAGCGACGCGGATGCTATAATCCGCCGCGCCAACGATCAGCGCGTGATCCTGAAGCCCGACTCGCGCCCTGAAAGGATACGTTTGACGTTCGAAGCGCCGATGTCGTCCGACAACGCGAAAATTCACCCGTTGTTCGCGGTTCCCGATGCGGCGGAATCGGAGGCGAGGTCTGCAGAGGCGGCTCCCACATCCGTCTGCCCGCACTGCTTCGGGACGGGAATGGAAGTCGTGCCTGGCAAAGGCGCGCGGCGTTGTCGTTGCCGAACTGAGAACCAGGCGAAGAAACTCTTTGAAGCGGCGCGCATCCCGCGCCGGTACGCTGAATGCTCCTTGCAGAATTACTACCCGGCGCAAGGTAACGGTTCGCAACTGCGCGCTTTCAACTACGCTTTTCGTCTCGTGCGCGAATACCCGGCCGTGGATCGCGGGCTTTTGTTCATGGGACCGGTCGGCGTCGGCAAGACCCATCTGGCCGTGGCGATCATTCGCGGATTGATTGAAAAGGGCGTGCCGTGCTTGTTCTACGATTTCGGCACGTTGCTCAAAGAGATACAAGATTCTTACAACCCCGTATCGCAGACATCGGAACTGCGTATCCTCGCCCCGGTCTATCAGGCCGAGGTGCTCGTGCTCGATGAACTCGGGGCATCGAAGCCGACCGATTGGGTGCGCGACACGATGATGCAGGTGATCGGCACGCGCTACAACGAACGAAAGTTGACCATCATCACGACGAACTACATGGATGCGCGGCGCAACCCGGTCGAAGAGACATTGGAGGATCGCATCGGTGTCCGTCTGCGCTCGCGCCTGTACGAGATGTGCAAGACGGTGGTGATCGAAGGCGAAGATTACCGCCGCCGCTTCGACGTCCAGCAGTAAGTTCAAAACAAGCGCCCTCATGCCCCCGAACTTGCTCGAGTGCCCTCTTTGAAGAATGGAGGTGTGTTCCGAAGATGAAGGTCAAACTCAAAAGGATCGGGCTTTTGTCGTTTGCTATCAACCAAGCGCTCTGGATGGGAGCGCTAGGCGTGCTGCTTGGTTTCATCTTCTTGATAGCTTTCCTCTTGGGAGCGACCTTTTCTCCCAAAGGAGAGGGTTATCTCCCGTCAATGATCGTCGGCTCGTTCATAGCGGTTGCGACCCCGATCCTCTACCTCGCAGTTGGCTTCGTCGCCGGTTTGTTCACCACTCTGGTGTGGAACATAGCCTTTCGATTGACAGGGGGATTGGACCTAGAGATAGAGAACGAAGACGGCGGAGACCAGGATGCGTCAAACAGCGACGTGGGCCCGACCACGCTCTTCGGCGGGCCGTACTCGCGTTGATCGGCGACGCCTTGTCGAAAGCGCGCCATGTGCGGGCGAGCGAAGCGGACGCGATCGAAGAAGCGACGGCACGCACCGAACGTGAATCCTCTGCGGACTCAATCGGAAAGCAGCGCAAGCGGTGGGCGTTCGACGAACGAGCCCTCTTGGTAGACCTCCCGCAGCATGAACTTTCTCGCCACGGTTGCGAGCCTCTGTCTAAGGTGACAGAACCTCGATGATCAACGCGGGGTTGATCGGCGCGCCCACGCCGCCGATCTGTTTGAACTCGGCGCGCCCGCACAACGCCGATGGATCGGCGTAGCGGTATAGCGGCGCACTTGGCACTTTGATGCGCAAATTAGGGGTAAAGATCTGACATTCGCAGCCACACAGTGCACCTCGGAATTTTGGGAAGCGCAGTCGGGGCACGGTAAAGATCTGACATTCGCAGCCACACATTCCCATCCGCGAGAAGAAGTAGATGTTGCCGACGCTCTGTTCGTGCGCGTGGCTTCTGTTGCTCATGCTGGAGATTTTGCCATCCCGGTATTCAACCCTTTCTTGAGAAGTCCTTTCGATCTCGCAAAGCTCTTCCAACGTGTAGCGTCTTTATCAAATCGGCGATCATGGTTGCCTCCGTTCGGAACGCGACGCTGTCGGCTCACCGCGGCGACTGATTCCACCGTTGGTTTTACGCCAGCAGCAGCATGAAAACGCGCGAACCGTGGTTGGTTCCATTCTTGACCCGGCCTTCCCCACTTTTCCATGAAGGATGCGAGAACACACGAAGAGAAGGCGACTGCGTTGGGGAGAGACTACGCAACAGATTCTCAGCCGCTTTCTGTATTCGAGATCTCGACCGGAAGACGAGCTTTCGTGGCCCCGATTTTGAACCGCTGGGCGAGGGCTGTCGGCTCACTGAAAGAAGATGTTTCAGCGTCTTACAATCGGCGACGCAGTTTGTGTATAATGCCTTGAATTTTGAACCGAGCACGATCCGATCTTCTTTCAGCGTAGCAAAATGCCGAAACGCACCGACATCCGCAAGATAATGATCATCGGTTCGGGCCCGATCGTCATTGGGCAAGCATGTGAGTTCGATTATTCGGGCACGCAGGCTTGCAAAGCCCTTCGCCAAGAGGGCTACGAGGTGGTGCTGGTCAATTCCAATCCGGCGACCATCATGACCGATCCCGAAATGGCCGATCGGACCTACATCGAACCGCTCACGGTCGAATTCGTCTCCGAGATCATCGCGCGTGAGCGGCCCGACGCGCTGCTGCCGACCGTTGGCGGTCAGACCGGACTCAATCTGGCGATCGCGCTCGCTGATGAGGGCGTGCTTGACCGCTACGGCGTGGAGTTGATCGGCGCCAACCGCGACGCGATACGCATCGCCGAGGACCGCGAGCTTTTCAAGAAGGCGATGGATGAAGCCGGGTTGCCGATGCCACGCGGCGGTTTCGCGCGTTCGTGGGAAGATGCGCAACGGATCGTCGAGCAGACGGGTTACCCGGCGATCATCCGCCCGTCCTTTACGCTCGGCGGCACGGGCGGCGGCACGGCTTTCAATCCGGAGGAGTTCGAAGAGATCGTGCGCAACGGACTCGCCGCTTCGCCCATTCACGAAGTCTTGATCGAAGAATCGATCCTCGGCTGGAAAGAGTTCGAGCTCGAAGTGATGCGCGATCTGGCCGATAACGTCGTGATCATCTGCTCGATCGAGAATTTCGATCCGATGGGCGTGCACACGGGCGATTCGATCACCGTCGCGCCGGCGCAGACTTTGACCGATGTCGAGTATCAGCGCCTGCGCGACATGGCGATCCGCATCATCCGCAAAGTGGGAGTTGAGACCGGCGGTTCGAACATACAATTCGCCGTCAATCCGGAGAACGGCGATGTGCGCGTGATCGAGATGAACCCGCGCGTGTCGCGCTCTTCGGCGCTCGCCTCGAAAGCGACCGGATTCCCGATCGCCAAGATCGCCGCCAAACTCGCCGTCGGCTACACGCTCGATGAGATCCCGAACGACATCACGAAGAAGACGCCGGCGAGTTTCGAGCCGACGATCGACTACGTCGTGGTGAAGATCCCGAAGTGGAACTTCGAGAAGTTCCGCGAAGCGGAAGACGTGCTCGGCACGCAGATGAAGTCGGTCGGCGAAGTGATGGCGATCGGGCGCACTTTCAAAGAGGCGCTGTTCAAGGGCCTGCGTTCGCTTGAAGCCGTCAAGCCGCTGCGTTTGGCGAACGTGCCTGAAGATGAGTTGCAGCGGAAGCTTGCGCGCCCCAACTCGCAACGCTTCTCCTACATCACCTATGCGTTGCGAACCGGGTGGTCCATCGACGAGATCTATCGTCTGACGCGCATCGACCCGTGGTTCTTGGAGCAGATTAAAGAGGTGATGGACGTTCAAGCTCGCGTCGAAGGGCGCGCGCTCGAAGAGATCCCGGCTGATCTGTTGCGCGAGTTCAAAGAGGTCGCCCTCTCCGACCGCCGCTTGGCTTACTTGACGGGGCGATCCGAGTTGGAAGTGCGCGAGTACCGCAAGCGCTTGGGCATCATCCCCGTCTACAAACGAGTCGATACGTGCGGCGCGGAGTTCGAATCCCACACGCCTTACCTCTATTCCACTTACGAAGAAGAGGACGAAGCGCAACCGACCAACCGACCGAAGATCATGATCTTGGGCTCGGGACCGAACCGCATCGGGCAGGGAATCGAATTCGATTACTGTTGCTGCCACGCCTCGTTCGCCCTGCGCGAAGCCGGTTACGAAACGATCATGGTCAACAACAACCCGGAGACGGTCAGTACGGATTACGACACGGCCGACAAGCTCTATTTCGAGCCGCTCACGTTCGAGGATGTGATGAACATCTATGAGAACGA
>CAKZOF010000466.1 GCA_937135995.1 uncultured Pyrinomonas sp. | reverse complement strand
AGCCCGCGACCAGCGCCAGTACCGCCACCGCTTTGAGCGCGTTCATCTGCGCCATCAAGCGCTGTTTAGGGACGGCGTCGGCCCACGCGCCTGCCACCGGTGCCAGCAACACATAGCTCCAGGTAAAGGCGAACTTGAGCAAGGGTGCCCACCACAGCGGATGCTGTTGTTCTTGAAGGTAGGCGATGGCCACGATCAGTACCGCGTGGTCGGCCAGGCCCGAGCAGAACTGCGCCGCCAGCAGCCAAAAAAAACCTGCAGGCATGGCGGGCAAGCCTGACACGGGCACGTGACGGCGTCGTGACGCAGCGGGGCAGGGCGGCTCATGTCACGGCCATGACACGCTTTCGCCAAGGGCGTGTCATGACGGGTTTTCAGAATGCGGTTCAACGGGGTCGGGCTGGCGATCGCCGGCTCCCCGCCCCACTTTGCGGAGACGTCCACATGATGAAAGAAGTGCCCACGCCCACGTTGCACCTGACACCCGTGGGGGATTTGTCCCCTGGCCGCACGGCCGGGAGGTTACTTCACCCTGGGGTGGCTGAAGCGGCTCGCCCCGCTGCGCCGCTCGAAGTCGTCTGGGCGCGACACCTCGATGACGTGCGCGCGGCGCAAGACGCGCTCGGCGTGCGTCAAGGGTTCCCACGCGACAAGAACAACATCGCGCCGCGCCTCGGCATCGCGTGGGACGTTGGAGGCAACGGCGTGACGTTGATTCGCGCGGCCATCGGTCTCTTCTACGATAAACCGCTGCAAGCCATCGCCTTCAACTCCGACATCGCCGATGCGGCACAGCAGCAGCAGCTGGTGCTGCTGCCGGGCAGCCCCGCGCCGACGGCGCTGCTGAATGCGACGCAGGTCTTTCAGGGCACGGTCTGCTCGCAGGCTAGCCCGTCGCCCATCTGCCCGCCGGGATTGCAAACGCCGGGCACGGCGCGCACGGCGCAGTACCAGTTCGGGCGGCAACGTTTCAACGATCAGACCTTCCCCGGCTTCGGACCGGTCTTGCCGTTCACGTTGCCGGTCGCTGCGGATTTCGAGTACGCTTACGCGACGCAAGCGAATCTGGCGCTCGAACGCCGTTTGACCGACAACATGGCGCTGTCGGTAAGCTACCTGTTTGTCGGCACGCGCCACCTGCCGCGTCCCATAGACATCAACGCGCCGCTCGTCGATCTACAGATCGAGAACTTCCGCCGCTACGCGAACCGTTTGCCCACCAACACGACGGAAGTGGCGCTGGCGACCGCCGGCCTTTTCCCGACAACGGCACCGGGTTCGACCTTCACCAATCCTTTGACGGGCGAAACATTCGCTGTCATCTTGCCCGGAATCATCGTGCAGGGGCCGCGCGGGCGCGTCATCTCACCGGCCATCGCGAACTTCTTCCGTCCGAGCGGACCAAACTACTTTCTCGCGGCAGCCGTTTCCGGCGGCGCGATCACCAAAGCGGTGCTCGATTCGCAACTTGCCGGCACGCTTCGCTCGCCCGGCGTGCTCGCCCCGTATGGTTCGGTCAACGCGCAAGTCTCGAACGGCAACTCCAATTACAACGGGATGAATGTTGAACTTCGCCGCCGTTTTGCGAATAACTTCCAGTTTCTCGCTTCCTATACGTGGTCGCACACGATCGATGATTCGAGCGATTTGCAGACGTTGCTCCTGCCGCAAGACAACCGCAATCTGCGCGCCGAACGGGCCGATTCGCTCTTCGATCAGCGGCACCGCTTCGTCTTCAGCGGCGTGCTCACCTCGCCGCCCGCGTGGCGCAACGGCACGGGCGCGCAGCGGTTCTTCGCCGATTTCATCGTCGCGCCGATCATCGAGATCTCTTCGGGCCGACCGTTCAACATCTTGACCGGCTTCGACACGAACAACGATCAGTCGAATCAGACGGACCGACCCAACGTGCTGCCCGATGGGCGGCTCGTCGTGCCGCCGCCGTTTTCGACGGGAAGCTTAGGGCGCAACCGTGGCATCACGCACTCTTACGCTTCGCTCGATCTGCGAGTGACGCGCGCCATACGCTTCGGCGAGCGCATCCGTTTGGACATCATCGCGGAAGGTTTTAATCTCTTCAATCGCTTCAACGAAGCGGCGGCGTCGCCCTTTTTCCAAGACGTCAACGCTTTCGGTCAACGCGGTCCCGGCGGACGTTACTACAGCCGTCCCACGGCCGCTTACGATCCGCGACAGTTTCAGTTCGGCTTGAAGCTGAATTTCTAGTTCGTCGCCAACCGGACGACGGAGACGGAAGAGGCGATCGAGTGTGGGGTGCTCGGTCGCCTCTTCTTGGTTTGCCGCGTGCCCGTTCGCGACTTTCGGCGCGGGCGCTCGTTGTATCCGATGCGGCAACGAGCTTGTGCCCTGCGCGAGTGGACCGCTTGGCCGACGCCCGCCCCTTTCGAATGCCACGCGAGCGCGCGCCGGTCATCTGCTGCGGCGAACCTCGCTTCCCCGCAGCGCATCGCAAGTGCTAGCATTCCGTCGCCGAGGATGAACCGCGATGAGAAGAGCGTTGTCGGTGTTGAGCGTGGTCGTTCTGGTCTCTGGCGTGCAGGCGCAATCCGGCGCCGTGCGCCCGCGTCGCGTGAATCCAACGGGTGGCGCGACAACGGTGGAATCGCGGGCTGCCGCAAATGTCGTTGCGCCGCGCCTCGACACCTCGCGCGCCTATGCGCTTTTGCAACAGAAGCAGTACGACGCGGCGCTCGCCGAAGCGCGCCAGATCACGACGGCTGAGCCGCAAAACGCCGAGGCGTGGAAAATCGTTGGCTTCGCCGAGTTGAGTTTGAGGCGCTTCAAAGAAGCGGCGGAATCTCTGCAACGCGCTTACGACCTGCAACGCGCCGCCGGCGAAGAGGACGCGAACACGCGCAACGCGCTGGCTCAAGCGCTGGTCCGGTCTGATCAGTTCGATAAAGCCCTGCCGTTGCTCGTCGCGGCGACGACGCGCCCCGGAGCGAAGCCGGACGCCGGTTTGCTCTATTACCGCGGACTGGCCGAGTTTCGCACGGGGCGGATTGAAGACGCGCGCCGTTCGTTTCAACAGGTGATCGACATCGAGCCGCGCAATAGCGCCGCGCTCTTCTACCTCGGACGCATCGCCTACGAACGCAACGAATTCAACGATTCGATCGTCATGCTCAATCGCGCGACGCAGAGCGACCCGCAGCTCGCCGAGGCTTGGACCCTATTGACCATCGCCTATCTTCGGCGCGCGTCTGGCGTAGACCAAACGCAGGCCCGAGCCGATTACACCAACGCCGTGCGGGCGGGCGAAGCGCTCTACAAATTGAAGCCTGATGCGCCATCGGCCTTGCTCTACGGCCAAGCGCTGGTCTATGCGGGGCAGCATGCGCGGGCTGTGCCCGTGCTCGAACGCGCCACTGCTGCCAACTCGCAAGCGGACGGAACGGCGTTCTTCCTTCTCGGTGTTGCCGAATCGCGGCTGAAGAACTTCCCGCGCGCGATCGCTGCACTGGAGCGAGCCGCGACGCTGCTCGCCAACGATGCAAGCGTTCAACGTGAACTCGGCTACGCCTACGAGGCCACCAAGCAGTATGCCAAAGCGCTTGCGGCATACGAGCGCGGATTGAGCCTCGCGCCCAACGATGCCGATCTGAAAGAGGCGGTCGAGCGCGTGCGTCCGCTCGCCAAATAGGTTCAGACAAGCCGTCGAAAGACGGAGAACGCGGCACTTTCGGTAATGCCATCATCTCACGTTCGCCAAATAGATTCGGACGAACCGTCGAAGGAACAGCAGCCTCGCCGGTCGCAAACGTCGCGCTCGCCACGTCGCCGCCCGCCGATGGCCAAGAGATAGGGGGCGCGGTCGGCGTTGCCGCGCGGCGTCCACCGCCCTCTTGAATCTTGCGCCCTCTTGAATCTTGGACGCACAAGGAGTAGCATGCGCTCTATGACACGGATGAAAGGCCATCGCATGGGTGCAACGAAGATGAAATCGTCGAGCAGCATGATTGCGTTGCTGATTGCGTTGCTCGTCCTCGCCGGGCGAGACGGGCTGGCAGCTCCGTGGCAGGGAATCGAGCCTCTCCGGTCGAGACGCGCTGACGTAGAGAGGATCTTGGGCAAGCCGCTCGGAGCGGCGTCGGACGCAGCCACCGAACTTCGCTTCCGCATCGTTGGCGGGCGAGTGACGGTGACGTTCGTCACACCGAAGTTCATCGAGACCAAACGACTCGATCCGAGCTTGGTCGGCACGGTCTTGCAAGTGGTCGTCGATTACGACAACGCCGCCGACACGCCACAATCGCTCGGCATTCAGAACGACACGAACTTCGCACGCGAAGAACGCGGACCGGTTGCCATCTACCGCAACCAGAAAGAGGGAATCGTCTACAGCTTCTTGAACGGGCGCTTGCGCCGCGCTTACTACAGCCCGTCGGCCGAACAGTTGAGCCGGGCGCAACGTCGCTGAAGGTTCAGTGAGCTTCACGAAGCGGGGGCGCGATGATTCTAGCAGGCAAAGTTGATGCGACGATCAAGGGCAAGCTCGAAGATCTGGAGCGTTTTGCCAGAGAATGGAGGCAAGAACTGCGCCTCGGCGTCAAGTTCTTGCGCTCGCTCGTCGATAAAAGCGACGCCAAAAAAATAGAAGCCGCGGTTAAGCAAAGCGTGCGTTCGGGGCGCGCTCCGGGCGCTTTGCCTTCCGCGGAACTGGACCAACACCGGGCGATCGTGCATCGCTTCGGGTGCCGTTGGCGGTCGCAAGAAGAAGCGCGTCAGTGGAGCAAAGACATCTTGTACAAACGCGTGACTTTCGCCGCCGACGGCAGCCAAGCCGTGATCGAAGATCTTTGGCCGTGCATTGCTTTCGTGCAGGTCGCGACGTTCGAAAACCCACACCGCGAAGCTGGCGACTACCGCAAGGACGTGGTCAACGATCTGATCACGTCGTTCGATCCGGCGCTCGATGACGACCAACGCCAGCTGCAAGCGGAAAACGACGTCAAGTTCCGGCGCTTTCAACTCGAAGTAGAGAGCCTCGTTCGCTTCATCGAAGAGCGACGCGGCTGGCGCGAGCGCAAGGAGCGCTTGCCGGTCGCCTTTTTCGACGGCTCGCTGCTCGTTTCGCTCTCGCCGCCGCACACGCTGCCGCAGGCAAGTCGCTGGCAAAAGCGCTACGCCGAGGAGATCGAGAAGTTGGTGCGCGCTTCGCGCGAAGCGTTCGTGCCGGTCGTCGGCTACATCGGCCAGAGTCAGGCGCGCGACATCGTTCGCTTGCTGGATACCTTGGAGGGAGGCGGGCGCTTCTCCAAGCTGCTGGATGTGCATCTGCTCAACCCACTGTTCTTGGACGAAGCGCACGTGCCATCCGAAGACGGACGGCACCTTTCGGACAAAGAGACGCGCGATCTTGCACTCAGCGGTTGGGGCGATCGGACGATCTTCTTTCACTGTTTGCGCGAAGGCGTAGATGACGGACGCGCGTCGCTGTTCGATGACCGTGATCTGCTCATTGGCTTCGTTTATTTGCAGACCAACGGCGTCGATGGTCCAGCCAGATTGGACATGCCTTCTTGGGTCTATCAGGAACGTTTGCTGGAAGAGGTGGTCGATGTCGTGCGCGCCGAATGCATCGTCGGAAATGGTTATCCGTATCCGATCGAGGCGGCCGATGCGGCTTCGGTCATCAGGGCGATTGATCGCTGGTCGCTCGCCGAAAGGGTGTTGCAGCAGGCCCGAAAGAGAAGCTTACCGCTCGGCCTTTCGCGCAAGATGCTGAGCAAGGAGCGAAGGCGTTGATTGCATCATCGACCAACGATGAGGAGCGAGCGTCGCTCGTATGCCGCTCGTGCGGTGCTGCGCAGCGGCGCGCGTCGGCTCGTTTCTGCGTCGTGTGCGGCAGTCGGCTCGAACACGACTACGCGCCCTCGAGCGCGCTTCGCGCTTCGTACCGTTTCGCTCCTGTTCGTCTCTTGGAAGATCGCGCGTCCGCGCGCGGCGAAGCGGCGCACACCTCGGACCTTTGCGCTTCCACGGCGCTCGCTTTCATGATCTATTCGCTGGTGCCTTATGTCGGCATCATCTTCAGTCCGGGCGCGCTGTTGTTCGGGCTGGCGGGGTTGTGGCGGCGCGGCGTGCGACATCGCGCATCGGTCGTCGCGCTGGTCGGCGGCGCGTTGATTTTCGTCTTTCAAGTCTTCTTATGGTGGATCCTCTACAAGATTCCGGAGTGGTCGCGATGAGTACGGAACGTCAAAAAGTGGCTCGCATCGTCCATTCGAATTCCCACGTCGATTACGTCGGGCGTGTTCTCGACCGTTTTGAGGTGAACAAGCCGCCTTCGTTGGCCGATTACGGTTTCGGGCAGTTTGTTGTCATTCCGGTCGGCGAGCAAGAGATCGTCGGCGTGATCTACAATTCGTTGTTGCTCAACCCAGAATATGGCAACTACGGGCCGCGTCTTTCACCGTTGCCCGACCTCGCCATCTTCAGTCCGGACTTTTTGGCCGAACAAGGCGTGCTCGTCGGCATCCTCACGCTCGGTTGGCAGGCCGATGGTCGCGCAGAGCACGGAATTCCGTCCTACACGATTCCGGTCGGCGCAGAAGTCTACCGCATGGAGGACGATGAATGGCGGCGTTTCCATTGCGACGAGCGCGGGAGGATTCATCTGCATTACTTCGTGCACGCGACGACTCACGCGCGCGAATTCGCGCTGCCTTTGATCGAGCGCATCCTTCGGCGACTCGAACCGTTGTGCTCCGAAGAAGAGCGCAAGCGCCTCTGCGTGCTCAAGAAGTCGCTTTCGTGGCAACAGTTCTTCAGTCGCCCGCGATTTTGAAGAGCTCGCCCGCGCATTCCCCTTCCTCGGCGCGCGCGCGACAGGAGGGGGTCAAGCGGGCGGTTCGTACTAGGGCTGGAACGGTCCGAAGCGACGCCTGTGGAGAGTCCTCTGGCGAGGAATGCGACT
>CAKZOF010000465.1 GCA_937135995.1 uncultured Pyrinomonas sp. | reverse complement strand
CCTTTCGGAAACGCTTCGCTGAATGCGCCTTCCTCTAGCCGTCAGTTCTCCGCGTAGCCGCGTGGGTGCGCGCGCATCCACTCATAGGCCGTGCGAATGATCGTCTCCAAATCCCCATAGCGTGGGCGCCAACCGAGAACCGTCCGCGCCCGTGTCGCATCGGCCACCAAACGCGACGGATCGCCCGGACGCCGCCCCTCGAACCTCACCTCGATCCGCTTGCCCGTCACGCGCCGCGCCGTCTCGATCACTTCGAGCACAGAGTAACCTTGCCCGTTGCCGAGATTGAAAGCGTCGCTCGCCCCGCCCCGTCGCAAGTAGTCGAGCGCGAGGATATGCGCCTCGCCCAAATCCGCAACGTGAATGTAATCGCGGATGCATGTGCCGTCGGGCGTCGGATAGTCGTTGCCATAGACGGCGACGTAAGGGAGTTGGCCTTCGGCGGCGGCGAGCACGTTCGGGATCAGATGTGTCTCCGGATCATGCACTTCGCCGCAGCGACGGGTCGCGCCCGCAGCATTGAAATAACGGAGCGCGACGAACCGAAAACCATACGCCCGATCATAGGCGCGCATGATCTGCTCCATCATCAGCTTGGACCAGCCGTAAGGATTGGTCGGCTGCTGCGGATGGTCTTCCGGGATCGGCACTTTGACCGGCTCCCCATAAGTCGCACAGGTTGAAGAGAAGACCATCCGTTTGACGCCCTCAGCCAGCAGCGCATCGAGCAGCGCGATGCCCTGCGCGACGTTGTTGTGAAAGTAACGCGCCGGATCTTCCACCGATTCGCCAACGTAGGCGAGCGCGGCGAAGTGAATGCACGCCTCGATCCGGTGTTCGCCGACGATTCGGCGGACGAGTTCACGGTCGCCGACTTCGCCCCGGTAGAAAGGCACCTCCTCCGGTATCGCGCCGCGATGCCCGCGCGCCAGATCGTCGAGCACGATGACGCGCTCGCCGCGCTCGCACAGCAACTCCACGGTCGCACTCCCGATGTAACCAGCTCCGCCCGTCACCAGCACTGCCATCTTCTTTGATCGCTCCTCAGTAACTTGCGCCGCGAGAAAGCGGATCGCCGATTCCTCGCGGCAAACCTCGTTCGACCGCCCGATGCTTTCGCTTCGACCGAGCGCGCAACGAAGAGCGCGCTCACGAACTGAACTTCTACCCCGGCGATTTCTTCAGTCGCAACAGACCAAACGCCGCCGCCCCCGGCGATGAACCGGCGAAGACCTGCGGCGCATGCCCCGTCCGCGCGGCGAACCGTTCAGCGATCGCCTGAATCGCTCGCTCCGCCTCGCGCCGACCGAGCACCGCAACCGTCCCGCCTGAACCTCCGCCCGTGATCTTCGCGCCATACAGGCCAGCGACTGGTCCAGCCTCCCGCACCAACTCAACCAACAGATCCGTCCCCGTCGACCCTAACCCACACGCCCCGTAGCTCGCGTGCGATTGATACATCAATTCGCCGAGCAACTTTATTTTCCGCTCGCTCCGCGCTCCACCGAGAAGTTCGGCGAAAGCGCGCACGCGAAAATGCTCGTACACGGCATGGGCCGTCGGCGCGCGCACCGCGTACTCGCGCTCCGGTTCAATCCGCGTCACAGGATCGGTCGTCCCCACGTAACGATCCAAAAACTCCGCGCCTGCGATCCGTTCCGGTAGATGCTTGGCGAAGCGTTGTTCGAACTCCGATGGCGTGAGGTTCACCAGATATCCACCCCATCGCTTATCTTCTATCTGGACCAGTCCCGGTCACTCCGTCCGCTCGACCCGCAACCCGGCCAACTCGGCGATGATCCGGTAGCCCATGAACGTTCCGACGCGCACGCTCGTGTAATCGCTCCCGCCGACCGAATGGCGCTCGCCCGAATCTATTCCCCAAAAACCAAGCTCCTCCGGTATAGGCAACGCGCCTTCGATCTTCGCCGGTTGACAAAGGAGTGCAAGCAGCTTCCACGCTTCGCCACACGCGACCGTCACCTGATCCATCGCCCCGCATGGCGCGCCGACGATGACGTTCTCCACCAACTGGCACAAAAGGGCAAGCTCGAGCGCATCGAGATCGAGATCGAAAGCCGCGGCGAAGGCCATCATCGCCGCCACTTCCAGCGCCGCCGAAGAGCTGACGCCCTTTCCCTCAGGCACGCGCGACCAGATGAACAGACGCGCCCCGTGATCTATCGCCGCGCCGCGCTCGCGCATCAACGCGAGCGGTACGCCAGCGACATAGGCCGCCCAGTGATCCTCAGGCGAACGCGCGAAATAGGCGCGCGCCGTCGCATAATCGACAGGTTCGCCATCGCGCACAAGCTCGTTCAAATGAACCGTCGCCTCCGACCAAGCTCCCGCCGAACGTGCGCTCACGATGCGCAACGCGCGCTCACGATCGCGCTGCGCCGCGACAAAGGTCGCTTCCGCAATCGGAAGTTCAAGCACAAGCGATCCTGAATAGTCGGCAATCCCGCCCATCACGTCGAGCCGCCCCGGCGCGCGCGCGACGAAAACATCTTCGCCCGCCCTGAAGAAGGGGGCGCTGGAACGCTCGAACTCTTCGAGCGCCGCGATGAATTCCAACGCGTCGGCCCGCGCCTCACCCCAGACCGTCGCGTAACGTGACTCTCCCGATCCCCCCATAGATGCCCGAACTCCAATCGCCACGATCCAACTCAGGCGTTTGCAGTCGCTCCATCCAATAACCCGCGCCGCACAAGCGCCCGTTGAAGCAATGGTTCGATCTCAGCTCTGATGGCTGCGTTCGCATACCCGACCCAAGCGACATCCGCTTCGACTGCGAGCGGCGCATCGAGCGAACGACCATCAGGTCCAACGACGATCACGCCCGCCTCGCGCGCGATCAACTCCGTGCACAGATCATACGGATGGCAACAGATCCCTAAAGCGAGACCGCGCCGACTGAGTTCGCGCTCCATCAACGGGCGCAAGTCCGCGATGAAACGATCGTGTCCCGCGATCAACTCGTAAAGCTGCCCGCCGGTCGAAGGATATTGATCTTCAAAACAGTGCGCCTTGCCCCACTGGACCGGTCCGAGCGCCCCTTGCACGACCTCTTCGTCGATCGCCGCCAGCTCGTCGCGCGCGCCCGGAAAGAAGCGCGCGATGTAGGCGTAACCGTGCCGAATCGTCGTCGCCCGTGACGGACCAAGGCGCAAAGGCACGCGCTCTCCCGTCAGACGGTTCAAACGCTCGGCGCGCATCCCCTCACCGCGCACAGCCCATAACACATCGCATAGATGCTGCTTGAGCGTCGGGATCTCCGTCTGCACGGCGAGCACGATGTCACGCAAACAGGTCTCATCTCCCAGATTCGGCGCAACTCCCGTGAGCACCCACGCGCTCCGCTTCTGATACATCAAAGAGCGCGTCCCATCAACGGGATCGACGATGACGCGCCACTTCGCCTCCGCTTCGCTCGCCCCGCGCGGCAACACGACCCTTCCGCCTTCGATCCCCTCGGCGATCAAAATCAGCGGCGCAGCCCGCGCGATCTCCGCAAAACCCGCGATGAGCTCCGCTTCGCTGACGCGGTCGATCGCGTAGATCGTGTCGCCCGCCATCTCGTCCGTTTCAACCTGCGACAAATCCTCCACGGCAGCCCGCTCACACGCAGCGAGCGTCTGATCGCGCACGCGCTCGTGCAATCTCCTGATCGGTTCAAGCAGCTTCTTCGCTTCGTCAATCATGCTACGGGTTCGTCATTCTCCCTCTCGATCTATCTCGGCGCCATCGATCAGAGTCTCAGCGCTCGAACCTTTCATGACCTCGCCTTCTTGTAGTGGACGTTCGATTGTGCGCGAAGCTCCGCCGCTTTCTCCTCCGGCGCCGTGTCGCTCAAAAAATTGCCCCCGCCGATCTCCGGCCCGGCCAAGTACTTGAGCAAGTGCGGCTGTCGGAGCGGCGGATGGATCTCGATGTGAAAATGAAAAGCGCGATAATCGCCCCCGTCGGTCGGCGCTTGATGCAACACCAAGACGTAAGGGAAGGGCATCCGCCACAGATTATCGTACCGCACCAAGATCTCGCGCAGCGCGGCAGCGAAATCCCCCACCTCGCCATCGCGCAAATCGCTGACAGATGCACACCGCCGCTTCGGCGCTACATAGGTCTCATAGGCATAGCGCGCAAAGTAGGGGATGAAGACGATCGCCCCGTCATTCTCGTAGATGATGCGCCGCCCGTCCTCCTGCTCGGCGCGAATGATCTCCTCGAACAACCCGTGCCCACGCTCGCGCCAGCGACGCTCGCTCGCCCGCGCCTCCTGTTCGATCGTCTTGAAGACAAAATTGGTCGCATAGATCTGCCCGTGCGGATGCGGATTCGACACGCCCACCACCTCGCCCTTGTTCTCGAAGATCAACACATGCTCGACGCCAGCGAGCGCGCCAAGCTGGCGGTATTGCTCCTGCCAGACGACAAGCAAACGCCCCACCGCACGCTGATCAAGCTCGGCCAGCCCAACGTTGTGCTTCGGACTGTAGCAGACCACCCGCGCAATGCCGCGCGCCGCCCGATTCCGGTAGAACTCGACCGGCGGCGGCTCCACTGCCGGAGCGTCCAAAGCGACGCACGGGAAGTCGTTCTCAAACACAAAAGTGTCGGCGTAGTGCGGGTTGCGCGCGCCGCTGGCGCGTCGGTTACCCGGACAGAGATAACAATCCGAAACGTACTCGGGCAATTCAACCGCCTGCTCAGCCACCGTCTCGCCTTGCCACGGACGGCTCTGCCGGTGCGCGGCGACGATCACCCACTCTTCGCGTAACGGATGCCAACGCTCCTCCCAAACCATACTCTCTACCCGATCTCAGCTTCACAAATGCGTAGATACCAACAAGCTCTGGCGTGCCCAGAGGATCCCCAACTCCCCATATGATCTTACTCAGAAGTGACGGGTAATCACTGAACATCAAGCGGCAAGCCGGTATTTATCGACCTTGGCTTGCCATTTAGCTA